>JAEUIB010000159.1 GCA_016795255.1 Planctomycetota bacterium | reverse complement strand
CGTCGTCGCTCCACAGGCTGACCGTCGCGCCGGGCAGGCGATGGCCCTGCGCGTCCTGGACGATCACGGTGACGTCGTTCTGCTCGGGCACGAAAAAGTTGATCGTGTAGCCGCGACCCGCCGCGACGTAGAGCTGCTGCGGGCCTTGCGGCGACAGCTGCTTGTTGCCGAGCGCGATTTCGTACGTGCCCGGCGGGATCATCGAGAACAGGAACTGTCCGTCGTCGTCCGTGTGCTGCAGTCCGGCGACGATCTGTGCGTTCGGATCGTCGAGGGCGATCGGCCGCAGGCGCACGTCGATGCCACCGATGCCGGACTCTTCGTCGTCGTGGACCCGTCCTTCGACGTACGCACCGCGCGACAACTCGAACGTCAGGTCGTTCTTCGACGGCACTTGGACGTTCGTGACGACCAGCTCTTCGTACCCGAGCACGCGGATGCCGACGTTGTAGAGGCCTTCCGCGATGTCCCGGTACGTGAACGTGCCGAGCTTGTTGTGCCAGACCTTCGTGCGCCGCGGGTCGGACATCATGCCGCGGATGTCGCCTTCGTTCGTCCGCGCGATCACCATCGTGTACTGCGAGACCGGGCGCTTCGAGACCGAGTCGACGACCGTGCCGTGCAGCGTCGCGGTGCCGGTGCCGACCGAGTTGGCCTTGCGGTAGTTCTCGAGCTGCCGCTCCAAGCGATCGAGCGACTTGGCTCGCGGCGGGAGTGCCGTCGCCGTCCGCTCGGGCTCGACGACCGGCGTCGGGGACTTCTCGACCACGGGTCGCGGCGCTTCCACGACGGGAGTCGGCGCGGCTTCGTCCGATCGGAACAACACGAACGCCAGCGCTGCGAGGGCAGCGAAGGCGACGAGCAGCAGTGCGGTGTTCCGGAGGTTCGTCATCGGATTCGCAGACTAGCCGCCGAGACGCAAGGCCGCCGCTGGCGGCGGGATTCGACGGTTGGCAGGTGCGGGAGGTGAGGGGTAACGTAACCGGTTCGATTCGGCCGTGCGGTCGGGCGGCAGTGGCGCGTGCGGAATTGCACGAGCCGCGCGCTGATCCGCACGTGGAACGCGGCTCTCTCCTTGGGTGCTCGAATGAACCGAAGTCTCATCTCTGTATCGGCTTGCATCGTTGGTTCGCTTGCGGTGCTCGGGGGTTTCACCCGGGACTCGGCCGGACAGTCCAACGCAAGCTCGAAGCCGAAGACGATCCTGCTCGGGTTCGACGGCGTCGACGCCGAGCTGACCGCCCAGTGGATGGCCGAGGGGCACCTCCCGAACCTCAAGAAATTGTCCGAGCAGGGGACGTTCGCACCCCTCGTCACGGCCAACCCGGCGCAGTCCCCGGTGTCGTGGGCGGTGCTCGAGACCGCGTCGAACCCCGGCAAGACGAACATCGGCGACTTCGTCCGCCGCCAGATCAGTCCCAGTTCCGACGCGCCGATGCCGGCGCTGCAGGGCGTGTCGAAGAAGTACGTCGCGCCCGAAGAGGTCGGCAAGTACGTCCAGGGTCTGAGCAAGGCCGAACTGTTCGTGTTCTCGCTCGGCGTGCCGGCGAACGCGACCAAGTGGACCGCGATCTTCGCGATCGTGTCGCTGTTGGTCGCGTTCGTGCTGTTCCGCTTCGTGTTCCGCCTCGGCAAGGTCGGCGCGCTCGTCGTCGCGTTGCTGTTCGGCGGCGCCGCCGCGGCCGCGATGGTCGTGCTGACGGGTTCGATCCCGCCGCGCGTGCCGGTGCCGGTCAACGAGCGCCAGGGCAAGCCGTTCTGGGACGTGCTCGGCGAAGCCGGCGTGCGGTTCACGGGGCTGCAAGTCCCGGCCGCGTTCCCCGCGTACGCGAACGAGAACGTGAAGCTGCTCGGCGGTTTGTTCGTCCCCGACGTGCAGGGCGGTCCCGGCTCGTGGGCGATCTACACGAACGACGAATGGGAGTACGCGAAGGCCGAAGGCAACTCGACCGAGACCGGCGGCAAGGTGTTCAAGGTCTACGAAGAGAAGGACGGCACCATCCGCACGAAGCTGAACGGCCCCGAGAACTTCGCGGTCGAGCAGCCGTTCAAGGTCGAACTCGAAGCCCTCGACAAGAAGCTCGCCGAACAGGGCATGAACGAGGCCAGCAAGGCCAAGCTCGAAGAGCAGCGCCGCGCCGTCAACAGCGAGTACCAGGCGTGGAAGAAGACCGGCAATCGCGTGCAGGTCGACATGACGATCAAGCCGGACTACGCCGGCAAGTCCGCGGCGATCACGATCGACGGCCAAACGCAGACGGTCGCGATGGGCGGGTGGTCCGACTGGTTCCACATCACGTACAAGCTGAACCGCATCCTGAAGCTGAAGGCGGTCGGCCGCATCCACGTCGCGCAATGCATGATCGACAAGAACGAGAACCGCCGGCTCGAGTTGTTCGTGCCGCCGATCTCGATCTCGCCGGAATGGCAGCCGCCGATCCTGCCGATCTCGTGGCCGCGTGAGTTCGCCGCGCAGATCGCGGAAGACTGCGGCACCTACGACACGATCGGTTGGGCGTGTTGGACCAACGCGCTGAAGGACGGGAAGATCAGCGAGCAGGCCTTCATGGACTCGCTCGACTTCACGCTGAAGTGGCGCACGAAGCAGCTCGAGCGCGAGCTGAAGAACAAGGACTGGGAAGTCCTGTTCCACGTCGAGTCGGTCACCGACCGCGCCGGACACCTGCTGTACCGCTTCATCGACCCGAAGCATCCGCAGTACGACACGAAGGCCGACGACGGCTCGCTGCTGCGCGACCAGTTGGTCAAGGCGTACGGCCGGACCTTCCCGCTGAAGGACGGCATCGTCGAGACGTTCAAGGAGATGGACCGCATCGTCGGCGAGATCATGACGCGCATCGAGAAGGGCGAGTTCGGCCCCGACGCGCGCCTCGTCGTCGTCTCCGACCACGGCTTCGAGCCGTTCCGCTACGGCGTGAACCTGAACGTCTGGTTGTGGGAAGAGGGCTACCTCGTCGTCAACGGCCAGAAGGAGACGTGGAGCAATCGCGCGGAGATGCTGACGAAGCTCGCCGGCTCGGCCGATCTGAAGACCGGCGACAAAGTCGACGTCGGCGATCTGATCGACGCCGACACGGGCGGCAACCTCGCGTACGTCGACTGGAAGCGCACGAAGGCGTACGCGATGGGTCTCGGCAAGATCTACATCAACAAGAAGGGTCGCGAGACGGCCGGCTCGGTCGCCGCGGCCGACTTCGACACGACGGTCGACGAGATCTGCGCGCGCCTCGAGAGTTCGCTCGACGAGCAGCGCGGCCAAGCGAAGATCGCGATGCGCGCGTACGCCGGCCGCAAGATCTACAACGGTCCGTACCTCGAAGAGCCGGGCGACATCGTCCTCGGCTTCGACGTCGGGTATCGCTCGTCGTGGCAGTCGACGCTCGGTGGCTTCGAGCAAGAAGCGATGGGCAAGCAGGGCATCATCGTCAACGACCAGCCGTGGACCGGCGACCACTGCGGCGTCGATCCGAGCCTCGTGAAGGGCATCTTCTTCAGCAACAAGAAGATGGCCCTCGACGCCGAGCCGAGCTTGCTGAACATCGCTCCGACGATCTGTTCGTTCTACGGCGTCGCGACTCCCGCCGAGTGGGACGGCACGCCGCTGAAGCTCGCGCAGTGAGCGCGACGAGATCGATGGTCCGATGAGCGCGAAGCGATCGTCCTCGTCACCGCCGGCGTTCCTGCTCGAGCGCAAGGCGCTGGTCGAGGACGCGATCGCGCGGCATCTGCCGCCGCGCTCCGCGCACGCGCCGGAGTTGGACGATGCGATCCGCTACGCGCTGTCCGGGTCGGGCAAGCGCGTGCGGCCGGTGCTCGCGTTCGAGGCCGCGGAGCTGCTGAAGCGCCCGCCCGCGCGCGTGGACTTCCTCGCCGCGGCGGTCGAGTTCATCCACAGCGCGTCGCTCGTGCTCGACGATCTGCCGAGCATGGACGACGCCGCGAAGCGCCGCGGCCAGCCCGCGGTCCACGCGAAGTTCGGCGAAGCGCTGGCGATCCTCGCCGCGATCGCGCTGCTGATGCGCGCGACCGAAGTCATCGCGCAGGGCTGCGAGCGCAACAAGGTCGCGCGCGACGTCGCGATGGACCTGATCGCGATGGCGTCCGCGACGGTCGGCGCCGACGGCATGGCCGCCGGGCAGTGGGCGGACCTCGCGAAGATGGGCGCCGGCGCGTCGCTGACGACGATCGAGTTCGTGCATCGCCGCAAGACCGGCCGACTGTTCGAGCTGTCGTTGCGCGGCAGCGCCTTGCTGTGCGGCGCGCACGACGCGGAACTCGCGGCGCTCGACGCGTACGGCAAGAACCTCGGCCTCGCGTTCCAGGTCAAGGACGACCTGCTCGACGTCGAGGGCGACGCCGACGCGCTCGGCAAACCGGCGGGCAAAGACCGCGAGAAGACGACGTTCGTCGACCTCGCGGGGCTCGAGCCCGCGCGCGCGCTGGTCCGTGAACTGATCGCGACCGCGAGCGACGCGCTCGGTCTGTTCGGCAAGCGCGCGGATCGACTGCAGCAGTTGGCCGTGTACGTCCGAGATCGAGATCGGTGACGAAACCACCGGCCGCGCAGGCGAGCCATGCGCTCGCGCCGACCGGTCCATAGACTGCGCCGCACCGCGCGCTTTCCCGATGCCAGGGACGAAGCGAAGAACGGTGCCAAGGACGATGCCAAGGACGGTGCATTGACGTCTTCGACCGAACCGACACCCGACGCCGATCCCGTGCGGGCGGAGCTCAAACAGCTCGGCTACCTCGAGAATCCGCTGTCGCGGTTCTTCGTCGGCGGAGCGGATCTCGGGCGCCGGCCGGCGTGGCGGACGCATCTGCGCGTCGGTCTCGGCGTCGGGCTCGTGCTCGGGTTGCTCGTCGCGCTGCTGTTCTGCGGCGTGTTCGCCGCGACGCGCCCGTTCGCTCAACCGCGGGGTGACTCGAGCGTCGTGTTCCTCGTGTTCGTCGCGCTCGGCGTCGTCGTCGCGTTCGTGCTCGGCGTCGGCGCGTCGATCGCGATGTACGCGCTGTTCCGCTGGCGTCATCACGCCGTCGACAAGGCCGAGCTCGCGGCGCGCAGTTGCGGCATCGCGGCGTTCGTGCTGGCGCTCGCGTACTTCGTGCTGTTCTGGCGGCACTACGGTCCGGGCATCGAGCAGCGGATCGGATTGCCCGGCCTCGTGTTCCAGGCGCTGGCGGCACTGACGTCGGTCGGCGCGGCGTGGTGGGTCGCGCACGTGATGCGGCTGTCCGCGTACGCGGTGCTCGCGACGATCCCGGGCTTCCACGTCGGGGCGCGCGTGCGCGGCTCGCGCGTCGCATGGGGCCTCGGTCTGCTGTTCGCGCTGGTCGCGGCCGGATTCGTGGTGCAGACCGACGCGCGCTCGCGCATCCCCGCGTTCGCGCCGGTCGGCGAGCCGGTCAGCGTGGTGCGTCCGTTGACGCCGCGCGTCGTGCTCGTCGCGATCGACGGTCTCGACCACGCGAACGTGACCGATGCGATCGCGAACGGTTGGATGCCGAACCTCGGTGCGCTGGCGCAGCGCGGATTCCTGCGTCCGCTGTCCGACGGCGGCGACGCGATCCCGCCCGCGTTCTGGACCACGGTCGCGACCGGCCTCGCCGTCGAGCGTCATCGCATCGACTCGTACTACCGCAACCGCGTGTTCGGCTTGTCGCAAGCGCTCGATCCGAGCCTCGAGTCGACCGGCTTCCTCGAGATCGTCGGCTTCGTACTGCGAGCGCTCGACCTGACCGAGGAAGTGCCGCTGCTCGGCTCGATGTCGCGCGTGATGCGGTTGTCCGACGTCGCCGCGCGCGCGGGGCTGCCGACGACGTCGGTGAACTTCTGGGCGACGCATCCGGCGGGCGAGTTCAAGACGACGACCTGGTCCGAGCGTGCGTTCATCGAGCTCGCGGCGGCGCGACGCCATGCGCCCGCGCAGCCCGATCCGGCCGCGTTCGAGCCGGCGACCGAGCAGGCGATCGCCGACGCGATCTTCGAGCGGCTCGGCAACGCGGTGGATCGCGTGCCGGAGTTGGAAGCGGCCGGACTCGTGGGCAACCAAGCCGTCGAGCGGCCGATCCTCTACGACGCGTTCGTCCACGCTGCGGCGCTCGATCAGGTGACGCGCTGCCAGCCGGCGTTCGCGCAGATCGGACTGACCGGGCTCGACATCCTGCGCAACGAACTGCTGCGCCGGAACGTCGCGCGTTCGGACGTGCGTCTCGAAGCGCGGCTGCGCGTGCTCGAAGGGTATTACCGGTTCCAGGACCGCTTCCTCGGCGACGTCGCGCGCGTCGCCGGCGACGGAGCGTGGATCGTCGTGGTCGCGCATCCCGGCATCTCGAGCGCGACCGCCGACGCGCGCGGCGCGATCGTCGTCGCCGGACCGCACGTCGTCGCGCCGACCGCGGTGGCCGTGTCGCCGGAGTCGATCGCGCCGACGATCGCGTTCGCGCTCGGGCTGCCCGGCTCGCGCGAACAGGATGCGCGCGCGGACGCCACGTGGTTCGAAGCGACCTGGCTCGCCGAGGCGCGGGCCGAACCGAGGCTCGTCGCCGCGTTCGGTCTCAAACCGGAAGAGAGTGCGGTCGATCCAGACGACTCGTCGCGCCGCTTCCTCGAGTTCCTGGCCCAGAACGGATACATCTCGCGATGACGTCGCTCGAACTTCGCCGCCAACTCGTCCACCTCGGCGTGATCCTGTTCGCGGTCCCGGTCCCGTTCATCGGATCGCGGTGGTCCGCGCTCGTCTGCCTCGGAGCGATCGTCTTCAACTGGGTCGTGCTGCCGCTGACTGGTCAGGACAAGCTGTTCCGCCGCGACGGCGAGCGCTTCCTGAACGGCGTGCGCGTCTACCCCGTCGCCGTGTTGCTGCTCGTCGTGCTGTTCCCGCTGAAGGTGGCCGTCGCGTCGTGGGCGGTGCTGGCGGTCGGCGACGCGTTCTCGAACCTGATCGGGCGCCGCTTCGGGCGGGTCAAGCTGCCGTGGAACCCGCAGAAGTCGTGGGCCGGGACGATCGGATTCTTCGTGACGGCCGCGCCGACCGCGGCGCTGTTCTTCCTTTTCGCACAACGAGTTGCGGGCGCCGACACGCTGTGGTCGGTGTGGGAAGGGCAGCCGATCCTGGCCGAGTTCACCGTCGCTCGGTGCTTCGTGATCGGCGCCGTCGGCGCTGCGATCGGTGCGATCGCCGAGAGCCTCCCGGTGCGGTTGGATGATAACTTGACCGTTTCGATCACCTCCGGCGCAGCGATGGCGTTCCTGCCGGCGCTGCTGCCGATCTGACGGTCGCGACCCCGCGCCCACCGACGGAGCCCCGAGACATCGTGGACTGGACACTCCTTCTCACCGGACTCGGCGTGAACGCCGTCATCGCCGCCGCCGCGTTCTTCGCCGGCGCGGTCGGCACGACCGGCGTGTTCGCCGGCATCGTCGTCGGCACGACGATCTTCTACGCGGTGTCGTGGCCCGGCTACGCCGTGCTGCTGACGTTCTTCGTCATCGCGTCGGGCCTGTCGAAGATGGGCTACGCGCGCAAGGCCGCGCTCGGCGTCGCGCAGGAAGCCGGCGGTCGCCGCGGAGCGAAGCACGCCGTCGCGAACTGCGGCTTCGCGGTGCTGACGTGCGTGCTGATGCTGCTGTTCTCGGGCCACGCGATCGTGCCGTACCTCGTGCTCGCGTATCTCGGCGCGTTCGCGACCGCGCTCGCCGACACGACCGGATCCGAGTTCGGCCAGCTCTACGGCAAGACGCCGTTCCTGATCACGACGTTCAAGCGCGTGCCGGTCGGCACCGACGGCGCCGTGTCGGTCGAGGGCACCGTCGCCGGAGTCGTTGCGTCGGCGATCATCGCCGCGCTCGGCTTCTGGATGATGGGCGCCGGGTTCGGCTGGCAGGGCTTCGTCGCCGTCGTGCTCGGCGCGTTCATCGGCACCACCGCCGAGAGCTACATCGGCGCCACGATCGAAGGCGTGAAGAACATCGACAACGAAGTCGTGAACTTCGCCAACACCGTCATCGGCGGCGGCGCGTCGGCGCTGCTGTTCTGGTTGCTGCCTCACTGATCGACGGCGTTCGCTCCGTCGCTCGCTCGCTGGTCCGTTCTCGTCCACCCGCTCGAGGTCCTTCGTGCTCAAGAAGCTCGGCATCTACTGGAAGTACGCGCGTCCGTTCACCCTGCTGCCGCCGCTGCTCGGCATGATCTCCGGCGCGATCACCGGCATCGGCGCGCTGGCCGCGCACGCGCACATGGGGTTCTTCGAGTACCTGAACACGGACGGCCGCCTGGCGACGTTCGGCTGGTTCATCCTCATGGGATCGCTGATGGCCGCGAACCTCAACGCGGCGTCGAACATCCTGAACCAGCTCTACGACCTCGAGAACGACCGCATCAACAAGCCGAACCGCCCGCTGCCGGCCGGCCTCGTCACCGAGCGCGAGACGATCGTGCTGTTCTGCGTGCTGTACGCGCTGTCGCTGACGGCCGCGTGGTTCGTGAAGCCGCTGCACGACGATTCGCTGTTCGCGCGCGAGTGTTTCTGGATCGTGCTCGTCGCGGCGATCATCACGTACATCTACTCGGCGCCGCCGCTGCGCACGAAGCGCTGGGGCTGGGCCGCGCAGTTCACGATCGCGGTGCCGCGCGGCATGCTGCTGAAGGTCTGCGGCTGGTCGTGCGTCGCCGGCGTGTTCGCCGACATCGAGCCCTGGTACATCGGCGGCATCTTCTTCCTGTTCCTGCTCGGCGCCGCGGCGACGAAGGACTTCGCCGACATGAAGGGCGACGAGGCGGCGGGCTGCATCACGCTGCCGATCAAGTACGGCGTGCGCTCGGCGGCGTACCAGATCAGCCCGTTCTTCATCGTGCCGTGGCTGCTGCTGCCGCTCGGCGTGTTCCTGAAGCGCGCCGACGGATCGCCGGTGCTGTCCGGCCATCCGACGCTACTGATCGGCCTCGGGCTGCTGCTCGCGGCCTACGGCTGTTACACCGTGTACCTGATCCTGCGCAATCCGGACGAGCTGGCGACGACGGAGAACCACCCGTCGTGGACGCACATGTACCGGATGATGATGATCGCGCAGGTCGGCTTCGCGGCGGCGTACATGTTCGAGCACGGCTGATCCACGATGATCCTCGTCACCGGCGGCACCGGGTTCTTCGGCAAGACGCTCGTCCGCGCGCTCGCACAGCGCGGTGAAGCGGTCCGTGTGCTCGCGCGAGCGAACTCCGACGTGTCGGGACTCGACGTGAAGAACGTCTCGCTCGTGCGCGGTTCGGTCGAGGATCGCGCGTCGATGGAGCAGGCGCTGCGCGGCGTCGACGTGCTGTTCCACGGCGCGGCGGTCGTCAAGGAACTGGTGAAGGACCGTTCGATCTTCGACACGGTCAACGTCGCCGCGCTCGACTCGGTGCTCGAACTCGCCGGCCGAGCCGGCGTGAAGCGCGTGGTCTACACGTCGTCGTTCTTCGCGATCGGTCCGAGCGACGACGCTCCGAACCGCGTCGCCGACGAGACGTGGCGTCGGCAGCCGCGCTACTGCACCGACTACGAACGCACGAAGTTCCTCGCCGAAGCCGTCGTCGCGAAGCACGTCGCGAACGGACTCGACGTGGTGTCGGTGTTGCCCGGTTTCATCTTCGGCCCCGGCGACATGACCGAAGGCAACTTGATCACGCGCACGCTGCTCGACCTCGAACAAGGGCGCCTGCCGGGACTGCCGGGTGGTGGTCGCAAACTGTGGTGCCTCGTGTCGACCGAGGACGTGAAGCAGGGCCACCTGCTCGCGCTCGAGAAGGGCAAGCGCGGCGGTCGGTACCTGATCGGCGGCGACAACGTCGCGGTCATCGACCTGCTGCGCGAGTACCACCGCCTCGGCGGCTCGCGTCCGCCGCGGTTGTCGCTGCCGTTCTGGGTCGTCGACGTCGGCGGCGCGCTCGAAGAGCTGCGCTGGAAGCTGACGGGGGCGA
>JAEUIB010000148.1 GCA_016795255.1 Planctomycetota bacterium | reverse complement strand
CGGTGCTCGAAGCCGCGACGAAGAAGGGCTTCGAGGTCCTGCTGCTCGTCGACGCGGTCGACGAGTTCGCGCTCGCGCGGCTGGAGTCGTTCGAAGGCAAGCCGCTGCGCCCGCTCGACAAGGGCACGATCGACCTCGAGGACGACGACGAGAAGAAGGAACGCGAGCAGCGCGAGTCGGAACTCAAGGAGCTGCCGGACGCGGTCAAGTCCGCATTGGTGTCGCAGTCGACGCCCGTCTCCGAAGTCCGATTCACGAATCGCCTCGAGGCGAGTCCGGCCGCGGTGGTCTACGGCGAGCACGACCTGTCGCCGCACCTCGTCCGCCGCATGCGCGAAGCGAAGCAGGACGTGCCGGACGCGACGGTCGTGCTCGAACTGAACCCGCGCCATCCGCTGATCCAGTCGCTCGAGCAGCGCCGTGGCGCCGACGCGACGTCGTTTTCGGAGCAGTGCGAACTGCTGCTCGGCCAAGCGATGCTCGCCCGCGGCGAACCGCTGGCGGATCCGTCGCGCTTCAACGAGCTGCTGGTCAAACTGATGATGAAGTGACCGACTTCGACCGCAACGCGCCGTGTCGACCCCGGTTCGCCAGGACGGCTTCGTGATGTGCCTCGGAGGTGCGCGGTGAAGACGCTCGTCGCGATCGCGATCTCGCTCGTCGTCGCGTCGGCGGCGCCGGCGCAGGACGGCCTCGAACTCGAGCCAGCGCTCGCCCGTCGCCGCGCACTGCTCGACGAAGCGGCCGCGCTGTCGATGGAGCATGGCGGCTTGTCGTTCCTCGTCCAGCATCGCGGCGAGGTCGTCCACGAACGCTATGCGGCGCGCCGGGACGCCGACGACGCGTGGTTCCTCGCCAGCGGGACGAAGAGCTTCTGCGGCGTCGCGGCCGTCTGCATGGTCGAGGACGGACTGCTCGAGTCGCTGGACGAACGCGTCGCCGACACCATCACCGAATGGCAGGACGACGCGCGCAAGTCCCGCATCACGGTGCGCCAATTGTTGTCGCTGGTGTCCGGGATCGACACCGCCGCCGGCGAGCTCGACGGACCGAAGTACGACGACAAGTACGCGGTCGCACTGCAACGCCCGACGTTCGCCGAGCCCGGCGCGAAGTTCCGCTACGGACCTGCGCCGTTCTACGTGTTCGGGGAACTGATGTTCCGCAAGCTGCGGCCGGCCGACGGCAGCGCCGGCGAGAACCCGCTGCAGTACATGCGCCGTCGCTTCCTCGATCCGATCGGGATCCGGATCGCCGATTGGCGCCACGATCGGGCCGGGCACCCGCAGCTCCCGAGCGGCGCGAAGCTGACGGCGCGCGAATGGGCGAAGTTCGGCGAGTTCATCCGCGATCGCGGACGTGTCGGTGAGCGGCAGATCGTCGATGCGCAGCGACTCGACGAGTGCTTCGTGCCGACGGACGCCAATCGACGCTACGGCCTCACGTTCTGGTTGCCGCGCGCGGGCGTGGTCCAGGCGGCCGGCGCCGGCGGTCAACGACTGGTGATCGTCCGCGACCACGACCTCGTGATCGTGCGCCAAGCGACCGAGAACCTCGGTCGAGACGAGCAACGCGTCCTCGATCTCGTGCTCGAAGCGTTCGGCGTCGACCTGCCGGACTTCGGCGATCCGACGCTGGAGCGCGGCAGCGGCCTCGGCTCGCTGTTCGATCGGGCCGATACGAACGGGGACGACAAGCTCACGGCGGACGAACTGCCGGAGAGTCGCGGCCCGCGGATGCGGAGGCTGCTTCAGAAGCTCGACCTCGATGGCGACGGTGCGTGGACCCGTGAAGAACTCGCACCGCTGCGCGATCTGCTGCTGATCCCTCAGGATCCCGTGGACGACGAGGACGCTCCGCAGGCCCCGCCGACGGATCCGCCGGCCGAGTCGCCGGCCGGTCCGCACGAGCTGCCGGGAACGGGCGGCTCGCGCGAGATGTGACCCGACCGCTCGCGGTCGATCGACCGGCGGTGAACGTCTGACCAATGCCCAACGATTGCCTTCGGGCCGACTTTCGATGCGGCCTCGATGCGCGTCGTCCGGCGCTCGCGGAACGGCTGCTACACTCCCCGCCCCATTTCCTCCGCCACACCCGATCGCCAAGGAGCGCACCGATGGACGCCACCACCCTCGTCGCCGATCTCACGCAGCGCATGGCCTCGCTCGAACGTCGACACGTCCGCCTGCAGCGCGCGTTCGCGACGTGCGCGTGCGTGCTCGCCGCCACGACGCTGTTCGCGTTCACGCAGGCGAAGGACGCTCCCGCGGCGCTGAAGGCGAAGAGCCTCGAGATCGTCGACGACCAAGGCTTCAGCACGATCGTGATGACGGCCAGCGCCGCCGGTCCGGCGATCGGCCTGTACGTGCCGGTCGGCGGCAAGGAACCGTCGCGCATCCCGGCCGTCGCGATCGGCGCCACGGCCGACTCGTCGGGGATCCACCTGTCGGACGCGATGGGACGGCCGTGCATCGAGGTCAACGCGTCGCTCGCGAACGGCGTCGAGATCGGCATGCGCGACCACGGCGGACCGTCGCGCATCCGCATGCGGACGTCCGGCGATCGCGCCGCGAGCATCACGATGTCGGACTTCAAGGGCAACGATCGCGCGCTGTTGCTCGGCGGCGAAGCGCCCACCGCCCTGGTCGTGAAGGACAAGGACGGCAAGCTCGTGAAGTCGTATCCCTGACGGCCCGGTGAAGGGTCCGATGAAGAGGTGCAGCGAAGCCATGCTCGTTCGCAACGGGCCGAACGCCGGCAGACGTCCACGAAGCGCTGCGCGTCCGCGCGCGCCGTCGCCGCCGTGACGCCGTCCGCTGCGCCGTCGAACCCGACCACCGGAACCGGACTCACGCCGTCGCACCGTGTCGGCTTGGCCGGCTTGGTCACGGCGTGGATCGTGTTGCCGTTCACGACGACGTTCGCTCCGCACTTCGTGCCGGCGCTCGGAGCAGTCGCCGCGCTGCTCGTCGCGATGCCGATCCTCGTCGACGCCTTGCGCCACGGCGCGTCGCGTCGGCCGTTCGGACTCGAAGACGTCGGCCTCGCGCTGTTCTTCTGCGGCGCGACGATCGCGATCGTCGGACCGCAGGCCGTGGTCGATCGCTGGACCTGCATCGTCCGGACCACGCAATTGGGCGCGTTCGCGACGCTGTACCTCGGGCTCGTCGGACACCTGCGACGCGACGTCGGCGGCGCGTTCGCGCGCGCAGCGATGACGATCGGTGCGGTCGCGGCGATCGTCCACGTCGCGCACGCGATCGTCGACTTCGCGGTCGGCGATCACGACCGACTGACGAGCCGCGCGTTCAATCCGAACTTCTTCGCGTCGTTCGTGCTGGCTTGGACGCTGGTGTTCGTGCCCACGTGGCTCGGTCGCAAGGGTGGCACGCGCAAGGTCGTGATCGCCGCGCTGGTGCTCGCGCCGTTGCTCGTCGCGACCGGCTCGAAGGCCGGCGTGATGTTCTTCGTCGGCCTCGTGCTGCTGCTGCTCGTCGGCAAGACGCGGCTCGGATTCGTCCGCACCGGGCTGTTGGTCGTCGCGGTCGCCGCGGCAGTCTTCACCGTGCCGAACCCGTTGCGCACGCGCGTGCTCGCCGGCGAGACGAACCAGGTCTACCCGCGCCGCTTCTACTACCGCGTCGCGCTCGAGAACATCGCCGACCACCCGTTCGGCATCGGCCCGGGGATGAACAAGTTCCACTTCGCGAAGCGCGCGTTCGACGAGTCCGAGCCGTCGTACCTGCATCGACGACGTGAAGTCGGGCTCGTGCACAACGTGTTCCTCGGCGCCGCGCTCGAGACCGGCTGGATCGGCGCGTGCGGCGTCGTGCTGTTCGTCGTCGGCTTCCTGCGGCGCGGACTCCGCCGGTTGCGCGACGCGCATCCGCTCGCGATCGGTGCGTTCGCCGGCGCGACATTGTTGTGGCTGCACGCGCAGGTCGACGGCTTGTCCCAGAGCACCGTGATGATGAGTTCGCTGTTCGCGATGGCCGCGCTCGTGCGCGTCGACGCGGAGCGACGCGCACGAGCGACCGAGGGCTTCCGCGTCCCGCGCCTCGCCTTCGGCCTTGCGCTCGTCGTCGTGCTGGCGCTGCCTGCTCCGGGCATCGCGTCCGCGCTCGCGAGTCGCCACCTGCAAGCCGGCGACGACGCGCTGACCGCCGCCGATCCGCGGCTCGCGTTCGTCGAGTTCAGCGAAGCGGGTTCGATCACGCCGCTGGACACCGTTCCGCGCAAGCGCGCGCTCGAAGCGCTGCTGTACGTGTTCGATCTGACGCTCGATCCGATGATCGTGCAGAACCTCGGCGCGCTCGCGCGCGAGGCCGCGGCACTCAATCCGCTGGACCCCGAGCCGTGGCTGCTGTCGGCGCGGGCGATCGTCACGCTGCACCTGAAGCTGAAGGTGCCGGCCGAGCACAAGCTGATGGACGACGCGCAATGGCGCATGGGCCAGGCGCTCGAGATCGATCCGCTCGACGTCGAGACGCGCCTCGGCCGCGCACGCTTGCTCGGCTTCCTCGGCCGCAGCGACGAAGCGATCGCGGAGGCGCGGCAGGCCATCGCGTACGAGCCGAACTACGTCGACGCGCACGTGTTCCTGTCGGATCAGCTCGAACGCGCCGACGAGTTCGACGCGGCCGCCGCGTCGCTCGAGGACGCGATCCGCGCGTTCGGCGCATGCGTCGAGATCGCGCGCGACAGTCGCTACGGTCCGGTGCCGTTCTTCGAGGACCAGGTGAAGAGCTTCGATCCGGTGGCGGCGCAGACGGACGTGCGCCGACTGAAGAATCACGTCCGCAGATGAACCCGTGAAGGAGTTCCGATGTTCGCCGCACTCGTCGTCGCGTCGTCGCTTTGCTCGCTGCCCTCCGATCCGCAGGCGCCCGCACCCGCGGTCACCGTCGGTGCCGCGCACCACGTGTACACGTGGGACACCGAGTTCGCGGTCGACGCCGATCGAGACCTCGGCAGCACGCACGGCGGCATCGCATTTTTGCGCGACGGATCGATGGTGTTCAGCACCGACGCCGATCGCTCGCTGATCGTGCTCTCCGCCGATCGCAAGGAACGCAAGACGCTGTGCGACGACCTCGGCGCCGGTATCCACGACGTGAAGGTCGTCGTCGAGGACGGCGTCGAGTTCATCTGGTTCGCGCACCTCGGCAAGCACGCGGCGTACAAGGTCGCGACCGACGGCACGGTGAAGCTCGAGTTGCCGTGGCCCGAAGCGAGCAAGCTGTACGCGGGTGCCGGCGAGTACCACCCGACCAGCGTCGCCGTCGCGCCGGACGGCACGGTCTTCGTCGCCGACGGGTACGGCAAGTCGTACATCCACCGCTACGCGAAGGACGGCAAGTACCTGTCGTCGTTCGGCGGCTTCGGCGACGCGCCGGGCCTGATGCGCACGTGCCACGGACTGTGGATCGACACGCGCAACGATCCGCCGACGCTGCTCGTCTGCGACCGCGAGAACCACTGCCTGCAAGAGTTCGACCTCGACGGCAAATCGCTGCGCGCGATCCGCTGCGACGTCCGCCGGCCGTGCGCGATCGACGAGCGCGACGGCGACCTCGCGATCGCCGATCTCGAGGGCCGCATCACGATCCTCGATCGGAAGTTCGACGTGATCGCGCACATCGGCGACAACGCGAAGCCCGAGCTGCGCGCGCAGTTCGACGTGCCGAAGGATCGATGGAAGGCGGGCGAGTTCATGTCGCCGCACGGGATCCGTTGGGACGCCGACGGCAACCTGTACGTGATGGACTGGAACCGGACCGGCCGCGTGACCCGCCTCGTGCGCAAGCGGTGAACCGGCCGCGGGGAGATTCCGTTCCGGACTCGGGATTCCGTTCATCGGCCGGCCCCGACGCGGCGTAGCCAACGAGCGAAAGGGAACCGGGAGGCCGGAACATGCTGATGGCAGCCGCGGTCGTCTGGGGCCTGCTGGCGCTCGTCGACGACGAGCGCGCTGCGGAGGCGACGCAGGTCGCCGTCCGCACGCTGGATGCGCAGGGACGTCCGGTTGCGAACGTGCCGATCGAATGGGGTCGGTGGATGAGACGCATCGGGCCGCCGCCGGAGGACGTCCGGATGGACGCTCCGTGGATCGGGTCGTCGCTGACGGATGCGACCGGCACGGCATCGTGGGACGCGTCCCCCAGCCGAAGTCGGGACGAGGCGGATCTGCACTTCACCGTGTTCGCGCGTTTGCCGCTGCGCACGCCCGCGTTCCGACACCGCAGCGACCAGGAGAAGCCGCTCCGCATCGACGTGGGCTCGGTCGCGTTCGCCGAGGTGGAGGTCAGGACGCCCGATGGGCGCGCAGTGCGGTCGGACGATCTCGTGCTGGCGTTCGACGACGACTCGAGCCGCGAAGAGCTCGTGAGGGCAACGACGTTCGCGCGCGACGGCGATCACTTCGTCGTGCCGATCGCGCGGGACGGCGCGGACGGGCTCCACGTGCGCGCGGGCCTCGCGGATCAGCGGTCCGCGCGCGTCGCGCTGACGGCAGGGAAACGCGCGGTCCTCGAGCTCGCGCCGAGCCCGCGCATCCGAGCGACTCTGACCTCGCCGGCCCGGGAGCTCGTTCGCGAGACGACGATCGAATGGGCTCCGGTCGATCCCGGCGCGAAGCGAACGTGCCTGTTCCACGACGGAGTCTCGACGCAGCGGCAGCCCAACGATGCGCGAACGACGTCGGTGACGACCGATGCCGAGGGAGTCGTGTCGTTCGCCGTTCCGTTCGACCTGCGCTCGGCGGACGCCCGGACGGAAGGTCGGCGACAGACCGACCGGCTCGCCGTACGACTCGAGGTGCATCATCCGTTCGGCGCGTGTTGGATCGGGCTCGTGCCGTGGGACGGGGCGACCGAGTCCGGAACGATCGACGTCGGCACGATCCGACTGTTGCGCGACGAGTGGATGGTGTGCGGCCGCGTGATCGACGATCGCGGCGAACCGGTCGCGGACGCGGCGATGAAGTCGAGCGAGACGGACGACGTCACGATCGGCATCGGCTCCGAGCGGGGATCGCCGTACCGGACCGATGCGCACGGTCGTTTCCGCATCCGCCTGCGTGAACCGCGCCCGGTCGTCGCCGTGCGGGACGGGTACCTGTCGCCGCCGTCGATCGTGCTCGATCCCGGCACCACCGATCACGAGTTCGTGCTGCAGCGCTGCGCGAGCATCGCGCTGCACTGCGTGCCGTCGGAGACGTTGATCCCCGAGCGCTTCGCGTTGCGCTGGTCCCACGACTCCGCGAGCGGATCGGAACGGCTGCATGCGTGGGACGCGCGGCTCGAGCGGCTCGTGCCCGGGCGGCTCGCCGTCGAGCTCACGCTGGACGGCATCGATACCGGGATGATCCCGCGGGAACTGGTTCTCGAGCCGGGGTCCACGGCCGAGCTCGCTCTGGACCTCCGCGGATGCGGGCTCGTGACGCTGCGCGTGGTCGACTCCGAGCGTCGCCCACTCGCGTCGGCGCGGGTCCGGTTCGCGGATGCGCAGCGCGAGGTCGCTTCCTCCGCGAACGGCGTGGTCCGCTTCGCGATCCGGACCGCGACGGCCTCGTTGACGTGCGAGGCCGATGGATTCGCGCCCGTGACCGGCGTGTACGCGCATGGCGAGCATGTCGTCGTGCTGCAAAGACGCGACTGATCCCCCGCGCAAGTTCTCGCGCGCGACTTGCCCGGAGCGGGATCGTGGGACAGGGTTCGGCGGACCCACCGGGATCACCGCATGTTCCACCGCACCGTGCGCGCGTTCGTCGTCGCTTTCGCCGTCCTCACGGCCTCGTCGAACTCGCGCGAGGTCGAGCCGGTCGGTTCGTTCGACTTGCTCGGCACGGCGATCCAACGCGTGAACGGCAAGGCCGAAGCGATCGCGCTGGTCGGTTGGCTCGATTACGACCTCGACGCGCGGACGTGCTCGCTCGTGCTCGACGACTTCGCGTTCGACGGGACGCTGACGCCGAAGGGCTCGAGCGGCGAATGGGTCGCGGACCTGAAGCCCGGCTTCAAGCAGGCGTACCAGGACGAGAACGAGGGCGACTCGATCAAGGTCGTCCGCTACCGGATCACGAAGCTCGTGATGCAAGACGGCTTCGTCAGCGGCCGCATCTCCGCGCGGTATCGCGTGACCCACGACGACGGGACGAAGGAGACCGTGACCATCGAGGGGAGCTTCGGAGGGAGCGAAGCGTTTTAGCTCGGGCGCATGGCCCGACGCCCGCTCGGGCGTCGAGGCGAGCCGGGGGCCGTAGGCCCCCGGGCCCCACCAAACAGAGGCCGAAGGCCGTACCTCCTTGCACCTCACCAAGGCGGGGG
>JAEUIB010000124.1 GCA_016795255.1 Planctomycetota bacterium | reverse complement strand
GTCGCGGACACCGGCATGGGGATCGCCGCCGAGCATCACGCGCGCGTGTTCGAGCGCTTCTTCCGCGCCGATCCGTCGCGCACGAACGCGAACGGCGGGGGAGGAGTCGGGCTCGGCCTCGCGATCGCCAAGGCCGGTGTCGAAGCGTGCGGAGGGCGCATCGAACTCGTCAGCGCGCTCGCTCGCGGCGCGACGTTCACGATCGTGCTGCCGCGCGCGACTTCCGCCGAAACATCCGCACGCGCGACTTGACCCGAGTCGTCGACTTCGACGATCCTGGGCGCCCCTCGCTCCCACGTCCGTCGTCCCTCGCGCTCCCTCTCTCCCCAGCACCCGAGGTCCACGCATGTCCTGCACTCGTCTCGCGCCGTTCGCGGTCGCGCTGGCGTCGCTCGTTCCGTTCGCCGCGCATGCGCACGCGCAGACGCAGATCGTGTTCACCGAGTACGCGTTCAACAACCCCAAGATCAAGTCGATGGGGCTGAACGGGCAGAACGTGTTCGAGCCGTTCACGATCCCGTCGTCGTTCTGGGTGCCGCTCGATCTGACGTTCGACGTCGCGAGCGGTCAGTACCTGTGGGCCGACTACGCGGGCACGAATCGGCTGCTGCGCGCGCAGAGCAACGGCGCGGGCTTGACCACGATCCTGACGACCTCGGGCAGCGCGCGCGGCCCGCGCGTCGACGCGCAAGGTCGCCTCTACTACGTCGACGGCAACACGCTGCGGCGCGCGAACGCGAACGGCAGCGGCGTGCAGGTCCTGTTCACCGCGGCGCAGACGTTCCCGCTCGGTTGCCCGCTGGTCGACGCGACGAACGGGCACGTCTACGTCGGCGCCGACGGCACGATCCGGCGCTTCGATCTCGACGGTTCGAACGCGAAGACCGTCGTGTCGGGCATCAGCATCGCGCGCACGCTGCAGCTCGACGTCGCGAACGGCCTGATCTACTGGATCGACACCGACACGATCACCGATCACATCGCGCGGGCGCGGCTCGACGGCACCGAGCCCACCGTCGTCGTCGACAACACGCCGGCGTTCGTCCAATCGCCGGGCATGAACAGCTTCGTCATCGATCCGGCGAACGACCTGATCGTCTACTCCGACGATCTGTTCGCGGACCACATCGTCCGCACGCAGCTCGACGGCTCGAATCCGGTCGTGCTGTACACGAGCACCGGCGGCCTCAGTCCGTCCGGACTGACGCTCGACAGCGGCCCGATGGTGCAGCCGGTCGCCGACTGCAACGGCAACGGCATCGCCGACGGCGTCGATCTGGCGAACGGCACCTCGCAGGACTGCAACGCGAACGGTTACCCCGACGAGTGCGAACTCGATCCGTGCCCGACGCCGACGTACTTCCTCGACCACGGCTCGAACCCGGTGCCGCCGAGCCGCACGCTCGGTTGCTCGTCGACGACGCCGAACACGTGCTTCGAGGTTTTCCAGCCGTTCGACGTGCCGGCGCCCGGCGTGTCCCTCGGCTCGATCGAGCTCGACGGCTGGACCGCGAACTACGGGTTCGGCTCGGGGTTCACGGCGACGCTGTTCCCCGACGACGGCTCGGGGCAGTTCCCGAACGAGAGTGCGCCGATCGTCGACGCCGCGATGCAGTTCCGCTTCAACCCGAACACGATCAATTGGGTGAAGGCCGACTTCTCGGCCGCGCTGCTGCCGGGCCGCTACTGGGTGCGCATGACCGGCAACGAGCCCGCGTACCACGCCGGCGTCAACGTCGGCACGAGCGGCCTGCTGCAGTCGAAGCAGCGCAGCGGGCTCGGCAATTGGTTCACCGGTTCGCCGATCGCGATGCGCCTCGCGACCGCGCCGCTTGCCGCGTCGCCGGTCGAACTCTCGCTGGGCGCCGGCGGCATCCAGGACTTCGTGCTCGATGCCGGGTTGCAGCACGCGAACAAGACGTATTGGCTGCTCGGCTGCGTGACCGGCACGTCGCCGGGACTGCCGCTGAATCCGGTGCTGACGCTGCCGCTGAACTACGACGCGTACCTGTTGCTGCTGTTGCAGAACCCGAATGCGCCGCCGCTGTTGAACGCCTACGCGACGCTGGACGGCAACGGCAAGTCGATCGCGCAGTTCACGCTGCCGGCCGTCAGCCCGCCGATCCTCGCCGGGCTGACGTTCCACCACGCGTACGTCGCGCTGTCGCCGTCGAACGCACCGGAGTTCGTCAGCAACGCGGTGCAGCTCGTGCTCGTGCCGTGACCGCGGTGACGCCGGCGACCGCCGCGCGGTTCACGACGCCTTGAAGCCGACGTCGTCGAGCGTCTCCTTGGCGTCGTTGTGCGAGTGCGTGAAGCCGCGCTGGCGTTCCTGCGCGATCGTCTCGCGGGCGCGGAACGCGACGATGTAGGCGCGTCGCCAGCCCGCGGTCGAGTTCCCGCCCGAGCCGTGCGCGACGCGTTCGTTGTGGACCGTGATGTCGCCGCGCGCGATCTCGGCCCACGCGATGCGGTCGTTCGCCTCGTCGACGTCGGCGACGAGCGTGTGCGACTTGCCGCGATCGTCGAGCAGTGGGCGATGCGTGCGCAGCGTGGGCTCGAGGTGCGAGCCCGGCACGAAGCGCATGCACCCGTTCTCGCGCGTCGACGCGTCGATCGCGAGCCAGCACGTCGCGGTGCGCAGGTCGCGCGTGATCGGCCAGTACGCGAGGTCCTGGTGCCAGTGGAACACCGCGTCGGTCTTGAACGGCCGCTTCGCGAGCAGTTGGTCGTAATCGATCGCCATCCCGTCCCCGCACAATTGGCGCGCGATGGAGGCCGTGCGGCGCTCGTAGATGTTCCCTTGCCAAGCTGGGTAG
>JAEUIB010000112.1 GCA_016795255.1 Planctomycetota bacterium | reverse complement strand
CGGCATCGGGGTGTTCGCGGGGCGCCCCGCGGTGCAAGCACTCGGCGGCGAGTTCCGCGTCGGCAATCGCGACGGCGGCGGTTGCGGGTTCACGATCGAGCTGCCGCTCGGCAAATGACGGCGAGGGATGCGAGCCTCGCGCCGTCGGATCCGTCGGCGGTCACGCCGGCGCATCCATTCGATCGTCCGCGCACCGACTGACGTGTCCGAACACCGAGACGCAAAAGGAGCCGGCCGTCGCTCGCGCGACGACCGGCTCGCATTCACACTCTGCCTTCTCTCTCTCTCTCGCTCTCTCGCTCTCTTCGTCGAGCGCGCTCGCTCCCACGCGGTCACGTAGGCCTTCACGGCCTCCGCGTGGTCAGGCCCCGGATCAACGAGGCCAAGAACAGCAGGATGAAGAAGACGAACGCGATCTTCGCGGCGCCGGCGAACGCCGACGAGATGACGCCGAAGCCGAGCAGGCCGGCGACGATCGAGATCAGCAGGAACATCAGGGTCCAGTACAGCATCGCGCACCTCCGTGGGTTCGGACTCGCGACCTCAGGACTTCGCCTTCTCGATCGCGGCGTCGAGCTTCTTCGCCAACGCCTCGATCTCGCGATCGAGTTCGTCCATCGCGCGTTCGGTCTCGGCCTTCATGTCGTCCCACGTCGCCGCCGTGCGATCGGCGAGGCGCTCCATGTGTTGGCGCACGGCGACGCGTCGTTCCTCGAGGTCCGCGAGCGCGTCGTGGTACTTGGCTTCGAGTTCGTCGCCTTGCACCCGCGCGATCAACGCGTCGAGGCGGTTGTCGAGCGCGGCGGCCTTCCGTTCGAGCTCGTCGGCTCGCGTCGCCGCATGCGCCTCAGGCTCGGAGTCCGAACACGCCATCGGCGCCAGCGCGAAGCACGCGGACACCACGCACGTCCTGAGCGTTCTCATGGGATTCCTCCATCGAGTCGGACCGGATCCGGACGGTTCGTCCGGGTCGATCGGGTCGATGCACGGCGCGTGCCGCGGTCGATCGTCGGTCCGACGATGCGGCTCCAAGTGGCGCTACTGCCGGAGGTTGCAGTGCCGACCGTCGGTCGGCCCGCCGACGCAACGAGCCGCATTCTGGGCGCACTTGTAGAAATTGCCGGGCCGGCTCCGCGGTCTCGCAGCGCGCCGCCTCGCGGTCAGTGTGGGCTCAGCGCCCGGTGGGCCACGCGAACACGAGCTCGCGCTCGAACGCGAACGACTGCGGCACGACGCCGAGCGCGTCCGCGGTCCGCGCCATCCACTCGCCGTACTGGGCGCGCATCCCTTTGTCGCGACCGCCGAGCGACTCGAGAGGGAACGACACGACGACGAATCGAGCCCGCACCGCACGCAGCACGCGCAGCGCGCCACCGCGCTCCTGGCGCTCGAGACACGGCAGCACCTTCAGCAGGAACGCGACGTCGGCGTCCGCGTCGGGCTCGTCGACCAGCAGATCGAGGACGCGCGCGGACCGCGGCTTGCCGACGTGTTCGAGGAACACGTCGACGGCTTCGATCAGCCCGGCGTCGAGGTCGCGCGGCAGATACAGGGCGTCGGGCCCGAGTCCCATCCACGGCCATTGGAACGGTTGGTGTCCGCACGCGAGGTCGAGCACGACGCGCGGCGCCCCGGTGAACGCGAACACGTCGCGATAGAACGCCTCGACGTCGTCGACGCGCTCGGCGGTCGACGCGTGCATCCGCAACAGCTCGCGACACGCCGCTTCGAAGCGCTCGCGATCGTCGACCGGCGGCAGCTCGCGGACGCGCCGCGCGAGTGCCGCGGCATCGTGCGCGCGATAGGCGCCGAAGACTTGATGGAGTCGCCGCTTCGCGGCCTTCTCGGCGTCCGCGTCCTTCGCGTGACGACGAACGGCGTCGACCGCGATCCGCTCCAGCGTCGACCGCGCGAGGCCGGAGTACTTGCGGCTCGCCGCGAGACGGCGGACGATCGCGTCGACGCGCTCGTTCACGACGGACGCGCACGCAGCGCGCGCATCAAGCGGACGTACGCGCGCAGGTTGTGGATCGTCGCCAACCGCCCGGCCACGGTTTCACCGATCGCGAACAGATGCCGGAGGTAGCCGCGCGAGTAGCGCGCGCACGTCGAACAGTCGCAGCCGGCGTCGACGGGCCCCTCGGCGTCGAAATGCTTGTCGTCCTTCACGTAGACGTAGGACGACAACTTCGCGCCGCTTTGCAGCGCAGCGTCGAGATCGGGATCGAGCACGTACAGCCGCCCCATTCGCGCGTCGCGCGTCGGCAACACGCAGTCGAACAGGTCGTATCCCTGCGCGTGCGTCGCGGCGATGCTGTCGAGCTTGCCGATGCCGAGCGCGTGTTTCGGCGCGTCCTTCGGCAGCAGCTCCGCCGTCCTGCCCACCGCGTCGAGCAGCCGCCCCTCGTCGTCGACCGGCCAGCCGCCGTACGCGTAGCCTTCGAACCCGATCGCGACGAGTTCGCCCGCGCAGCGCGTGCGCAACTCGAGCGACGTGCCGCCTTGGACGACCGCGAACAGTTTGGGCCGCGCTTCCGGCGCCAGGCGCTCCGCGCGCGCGAGGAACTCGGCGCGGCAACGCTTCGCCCACGCGATCGTGTGGTCGACGCTCGCGCGTTGCGCGTCGTCGGACTGGTCCGGGTGCGTGCATTCGTCGAGGCAGAACATCAGATCCGCGCCGAGGTCGAACTGCAGCTTGATGCACTGTTCCGGCGACAGCGTGTGGCGCTCGTCGCCCTTGAAGCGCCGATACGCGAGTTCCTTGCTCGTGACGTGCACCGAGCCGCCGCTGGATCGCGCGAGCGAGAACGCCTGGAATCCGCCGGAGTCGCTGGCCAGCGGCCGGTCCCAGCGCATGAACCGATGCATGCCGCCGGCGCGCTCGACGACGGAGATGCCGGGCTCGTGCCGCAAATGCAGCGTGTTGACGACGCACGCGTCGATGCCGACGGCTTCGAGATCGGCCGAGTCGAGACAACGCACCACGCCGCGAGTCGCGTCCGGCAGGAACGCGGGGAGTTCGATCGTCCCGTGCGCGGTCGCGAGGGTCTTCGAGCTCACACGCCGCCTTGACGGGGCTGCGGTTCACCCGGACTCGGCCGGCTCTCGGACTGGAAGGCCGCGACGTACAGCGCCAGTGCGGGCAACGCGAAGGCGATCAGCGCCAACCATGGACCGAACGACGACGCTCCGTCGCCGACGGCGATCAGCAGCACCGCATGGACCACGCCGCATGCCGTCATCGCGCCAGCGAAGCCGAGGCCGTCCTGGCCGCGCGCACCGATCGTCCACCTGTGGAGAACGATCAACGCCGCGTAGACGGCGAGCAGCCAATTCGGCACGACGATCCAAACGAGCGGTAGCGCTGTGTTCCAGCACGACGCGTCGCCGATCCAGACTCCGGTCGGCGCGACGGTGCTCGTTCGGCCGATCGGCTGTGAACACGCGATCCGGACGGCGAGCAACTGCACGACCGGCATCACGGCCCCACCAGCACCTCGGGCCGCCGCCGTCATCGCGGGCTCTCGGGAGACAGCGCGGCCACGGCTCCTTCGCCGGCGCGCTGCGCGGCGAAGCGCCGGCGCTCGGCGCGGTCGCGCGCGAGGCGCATCGCGAGCGTCAGCGACAGGATGCCCGCGACCAGCGCGCCGATGCCGACGTCCGCACGGCCGTTCGTCGCGGTGACGACGAACAGCGCGACGACGTGGAGGAACCCGCACAGCGCCAGCACGATCGGCACGCGATCCGCCATGAGTTCGAACCCGCGCCGGCGCGCGAGTCCGTCGGCCAGCACGACCAACGACAGCGCGAACGGCAGCCAGTTCGGGATGACGATGTTCCACAACGTCATGCGGCTCGCGAATCCATCGCTCTTGTTGCCGAGGACGCGGACCCACGGCATGAACGTCGCGATCAGGAGGACTCCGCTGTGGAACGCCGTGCTCAGGATGATCCCCGCCGATTTCGTCGTCATCGGTTCCTCCCGTGGTGGTGCGAGCCAGCGCGGCCCGCTCACTTCTTCTTTTTCTTCTTCTCGTCCTTGCCGGCTTCAGCGCCCTCTTCCGCGGGCAGTCGCGATCCGGATTTGTCCTTCGCGGCCTTGTCGGCCTTGTCGCCGCCGTCGTGGCCGTTGCTGCTCGCCTCGAAGCGCGGACGCGTCGGCGCGACGATCTGCTCGGGCGCGACGGGCACGAGGTATTCGAACAGCTTGAACAGCGTCTGCGGGATCTCGTCGCGACGCACGATGCGATCGAGTTGTCCGCGCGACAGCAGGAACTCCGAGCGCTGGAAGCCCTCGGGCAGTTCCTGGCGGATCGTGTTCTGGATCACGCGCGGGCCGGCGAAGCCGATCAGCGCGTTGGGTTCGGCGAGGATCACGTCCGCCATCGTCGCGAACGACGCGGTGACGCCGCCGGTCGTCGGGTCGGTCAGGATCGCGACGTACAGACCACCGGCATCACCGAAGCGAGCGAGCGCCGCGCACGTCTTCGCCATCTGCATCAGCGACAGCGCGCCTTCGTGCATGCGCGCTCCGCCCGACGAGCAGACGAGCACGAGCGGCAGCTTGCGCTCGAGCGCCATCTCGACGGCGATCGTCACTTTCTCGCCGACGACGACGCCCATCGAGCCGCCGAGGAACTGGAAGTTCATGACGCCGAGCACGCATTCGCGCCCGAGCACGCGGCCGTAGCCGATCGTCATCGCTTCGAGTCGGCCGACCTTCTTCGCGGTCGCCTTCAGCTTGTCGCCGTAGCTGCCCTTGTCGACGAACTGCAGCCGGTCGACCGGCGTCAGGTCGGTGTACAGCTCGTCGAACGTGTCGGCGTCGCACGTGAACAGCACGCGCTCGTCGACCGTCGTGTTCATGTGGTGCGAGCACTTCTTGCAGATCTTGAAGTTCTCGAGCAGCTCCTTGCTGAAGATCATCTCCCCGCAGCTCGGACACTTGGTCCACAGCCCGCCGGGCATGTCCTTCTTGCGGAACCTGACCCAAGCCACTCGATCACCTCACGCAGGAAGGACGGGGAACGCCGCGGTCGCCGTCGCGCGAAGTTGCGCGATGCGAGCCGGAACGTCGCTGGCCCCGAAGATCGCCGAACCGGCGACGAACACGTTGCATCCCGCCGCCGCAGCCGCGCCGATCGTATCGGGCGCGATGCCGCCGTCGATCTCCACGTCACCCTTGAACTTCCAATCGTGGCGCAGGATCTCGACCTTCTTCAGCACGTCGGCGATGAACGCCTGACCGCCGAAGCCGGGGAACACGGACATCACGAGCACCAGGTCGAGCACGGCCCGGTACGGCTTCAGGCGCTCGATCGGCGTATCGGGATTGATCGCCATGCCGACGCGCTTCTTGCGCTTCTTCACGTACTCGATGACGCCGGCCGGATAGTCCGGCGCTTCGACGTGGAACGTGTACGTGTCGGCGCCCGCGTCGAGGTAGCTCGGCGCGAACTTCAGCGGGTCGGTGATCATCACGTGCACGTCGAGCGGCTTGGTCGCGACGCGCTTGATCATCGTGATGACCGGCGGCCCGAGCGTGAGGTTCGGCACGAAGTGACCGTCCATCACGTCGACGTGCAACTCGTCGGCGCCGGCCGCTTCGACCTTCTTCACTTCGTCGCCGATGCGCGCGAAGTCACACGACAACAGCGACGGTGCGATGCGGATCAAGCCGCCGATTCCTCGAGCGCCGCGATGCCGGGCAGCTTCTGCCCTTCGAGCATCTCGAGCGACGCGCCGCCGCCGGTGGAGACGTGCGCGAAGCGTTCGGTCAGATCGAACTTCGCCGCCGCCGCCGCCGAGTCGCCGCCGCCGACGACCGTGCAGCCGCCGTTCTCGGCGATCGCTTCGCCGACGCTCCACGTGCCGGCCGCGAACGCCGACCACTCGAACACGCCCATCGGGCCGTTCCAGATCACGGTCTTCGCGGCTTGGATCTCCGCGCTGTACAGCGCGATCGTCTTCGGACCGATGTCGAGCCCCATCCAGCCGTCGGGGATGTCGCCGTCGACGGTCTTGCTCGGCGCGCGCTCGTCGAAGCGTTCGGCCACCTCGTGGTCGATCGGCAGCAGGAACTTCACCTTGCGCGCCTTCGCGAGGTTCAGGATCTCCTTCGCGACGTCGAGGATGTCGCGCTCGACGCGCGATGCGCCGATGCGACGGCCTTCGGCGAGCATCAGCGTGTACGCCATCGCGCCGCCGACGAGCACGACGTCGACCTTCTCGACGAGGTTCTTCAGCACCGGGATCTTGTCGGAGACCTTCGCGCCGCCGAGCACCGCGACGAACGGCTTCTCGGGGTTCGTCAGGATGCGATGGAAGTACTCGACTTCCTTCATCATCAGCAGACCGGCCGCCGCCTTGCCCTTCATGAGCTGCACGACGCCGTGCGTCGACGCGTGCGCGCGATGCGCGGTGCCGAACGCGTCGTTGACGTAGAGGTCGCCGAGGCGCGCGAGTTTCGCCGCGAAGTCCGGGTCGTTCTTCTCTTCACCTGCTTCGAAGCGCAGGTTCTCGAGCATCGCGACGTCGCCGGCCTTCAGCGCCTTGACGCCGGCCTCGACCTTGTCGCCGACGACGTCGTCGAACTTGACGACCTTCGTGCCGAGCAACTGTTCGAGCTTCTTCGCGACCGGCGTCAGTCGCAGCGAATCCTGGACGCCACCCTTCGGGCGACCGAGGTGCGACATCAGGATCGGGATGCCGCCCGCGTCGCGGATCTTGCGGATGGTCGGCAGCGCTTCGCGGATGCGCAGGTCGTCCGTGACGTCGCCGAACTCCAACGGAACGTTGAAGTCGACGCGTACGAGGACGCGTTTGCCCCGGAAATCGAGGTCGTCGAGAGTGAGGATCTTCATGCTCGGCCGGCTCACTTCAAGTTGTGGGCGTAGGCGATCAAGTCGCAGACGCGGGCCGAATAGCCCCACTCGTTGTCGTACCAGGACACCACTTTGGCGAGCCGCGGCCCCATGACCATCGTCGAGTCGGCGTCGAACACCGACGAACGCGCGTCCCCGAGGATGTCCGACGACACGATCGGATCGGTCGTGTAGCCGAGGATGCCCTTCATCGGGCCTTCGGCGGCGGCCTTCATCGCGGCGTTGATCGCGTCCTTCGTGACGTCCTTCTTCAGCACGACGGTCAGGTCGACGACCGAACCGTTGACGACCGGAACGCGCATCGCGGTGCCGTCGAGTTTGCCCTTCAACTCCGGGATGACCTTGCCGACCGCTCGCGCGGCGCCGGTCGTCGTCGGGATGATGTTCTGCGCGGCGGCGCGGGCGCGACGCAGGTCCTTGTGGATCTGGTCGGCCGTGTTCTGGTCGTTCGTGTACGCGTGGACGGTCGTCATCAGGCCGTGCTCGATGCCGAACGCGTCGTTCAGCACCTTCGCGATCGGCGCGAGGCAGTTCGTCGTGCAAGACGCGTTCGAGATGATCCGGTGGTCGGGCTTCAGCGCGTTCTGGTTGACGCCCATGACGACCGTCGCGTCGATCTCGTCCTTCGCCGGGACCGTCAGGATGACCTTCGGCGCACCGGCATCGATGTGCTTCTGGCAGCCGGCGCGATCGGCGAACACGCCGGTCGACTCGACGACGAAGTCGACCTTCAGTTCCTTCCACGGCAGCTTGGCCGGGTCCTTCTCGGCGGTGACCTTGACGTGGCGCGTGCCGACCTTGAAGCCGCCGTCGACGACTTCGACCGGGTGCTTGAAGCGGCCGGCGACCGTGTCGTACTTCAGCAGGTGGGCGAGGGACGGCGGCGGAGCGAGGTCGTTCAGCGCGACGACTTCGAACCGCGAATCGTCTTCCATCAGCCGGAACACCATGCGACCGATGCGGCCGAACCCGTTGATCGCGACCCGAATCGCCATGTCGTTGCACTCCGTGGGTTCCGGACCGTGAGTCCGAAGCCTTAAATGCGTCCGTCTTTACGTCAGTCCAATCTCCGAAGTTCGGAGGAACGCGGGATTCTAGTCGGCCGGCCGGAGCTTTCAACACTGGTGCTGCAGGCCGCGGCTGCGGCCCTTTGGCGCGAGCGGGCGCGGCGTCCCGGGCCGGTCGTGGTCGGCGTTTCCGGGGGGCTCGACTCGGTCCTGCTGCTCCACGCATTGGTCGCCGTGCGGGACGATCCCGACTGGGCCCGCGCGTTCGAACGAGCCGATCCGGCGCGAAGTCCCGTCCCGGACCTGATCTGCGCCCACGTCCACCACGGCGTGCGCGGCCTTGCGGCGGACGGAGACGCGACGTTCGTCGAGGAACTCGCGGCCCGGCTGCGCGTTCCGTTCGTTCGGCTCGACGTCGATCCGGCGCGCGTCCGGAAGCACGGCGCCGCGTCGGAAGGACGCATGCGGCTCGAGCGGTATCGGCTGCTCGGAGAGCTCGCCCGGTCACGCGGCGCAACCTCGATCTTCGTCGCGCACCACCGCGACGACCGGATCGAGAGCATCGTGCTCGCCGCGGTCCGGGGCGCGGGCCTGAAGGGCCTCGGCGCGATGCCCCGCCGGCGGCTCCTCGTGGCCGACGATCCCGCGGGTCCGTGGCTGGTTCGGCCGTGGTTCCGACGGTCGCGCGCGGAGCTCCTCCGCGTGGCGCTCGCGCTCGGGATCGAGTGGCGCGAGGACGCGACGAACGCCGAGCTCACCGCGCGCCGCAATCGGATCCGACACGTCGTGCTGCCGCGCTGGCGCAGCGAGCTCGGACCGTCGATCGACGACCGGCTGGTCCGGCTGGCCCGTGTCGCCCGCGTGCTGGCGTGGCGGGCCAAACGCGCGGGCCGGCCGTCGGAACGGGACAGCGACGCGATCCACGCGCAGGTCGAAGCGCTGACGCGGACGTCGATCCGCAAGCACGCATCGCTGCGGATCCAGCACCTCGTGACGACCGGAACCCGCGGCGCCGTCGACGTCGCTCCCGGCGTCCGGGTCCGCGTCGCCGCGGGCCGCGTCGAGCTCGATCGCCCGCCGCGCGCCTGGCCCGCACCGCGGATCGACGTCCGACGGTTCGGCGCACGCGTCGCGCGAGTCGCGGCCGCACTGCCGCCCGAGCGGTTCGACGCGCGGCTACGCGATCGCGGGTTCCTCTACGTCGATGCGGATCGACTCACGGACGCCCCTCGCTTCCGCACGCGCAGCGCCGGCGATCGCATCGAGTGGCCGGGGCTGCCGAAGCCGGTGCGCCTGAAGCGACTGTTCACGAGTCATCACGTTCCCCAACCGCTGCGCGAGGGGTTGGTCGTCGTCGAGGCCGACGGTCGCATCGCCGCGCTGGAAGGCCTCGGAGTCGCCGCTTGGGCGCGCGTGACCGCCGCGACACGCACCGTGATGCGGGTCCGAATCCGGCGCAGCGACGACGCGCCACAGGCGCCAGCGGGCGCGGCCGCGCTACCTTCTTGACCATGGGAACCGCCGCGCTGTTCTTCGGCATCGTCGCGATCGTGCTGGCCATGTTCGGCACGGCGACGTGCTTCGTGTTCCTCGAGTTCTTCGCGCTGCCGTGCGCGTTGCTGGCGATCGGATTGGCGCTGACCGAGCTGTCCCGCACCGGCTGGCGGTCGTGGAAGCAGCAGGCGCCGACGTCCGAGTACGCGGTGCCGTACGCATGGCGGGCGCTGGGCCTCGGCGTCGCGGCGCTGATCTGGTCGATCGTCGTGCTGTCGCGCGACTTCGGCGCGATCGTGCGCGAATACAACAATCGGTACTGACCCAGCGATGAGCGTCTACGCCGAAATCCAACGAACGCTCGCCTACGTGTTCGCGGGGATCTGCGCGCTGTTGGTCGTGGCGACGATCGGCGTCGGCGGCGACGCATGGCCCGGCCTCTGTTGGACGCGCAGCATCACCGGATCCTCATGTCCGGACTGTGGCTTGGTGCGTGGCATGCTCCACACGTTCGCGGGGGATTTCGACGCGGCGACGCTCGCACACGCCAAGGCCCCGTTCGTCGCGGGTTGGCTGGCGGTGCAGGCACCCGTGCGGTTCTGGCTCGCGCGGCGGCAGATCCGAGGATCGACCGGCTGGTGGCTCGCTGCGGCGGATCTGGTCGTGTGTGTCGGCGCGTTCGGCGTGATGCGGTAGCCTCGCCGTCCTCGACGAGCGCGGCGGACGGGAACCATGGAATTCAGGAATCACCAGGTCTGGGTGCGGCAGCGGCTCGCGACGTTCCAAGGACGTCCGATCGCGACGTTCGCGCTCGTCGTCGTGTTGCTGATCCTGATCCCGGTCGTCCTCGGCATCGCGTTGATCGTGCTCGCGATCGGCATCGTCGCGACGCTCGTGCGCGCCGTGCTCGGCATGGGCAGCCCGCGTCGCGTGACGTCGCCGCCGCCGTCCGGATCACCGACCGTGATCGACGTCGAGGTCACTCGCGGCAAGTCCGAGAGCTGAACGACCCGAATCGCTTGTTCGCCCAAGGCTGCTTCGCCCAGGAAGGAACTCCATGCGCATTTCGACCACGCTGACGTGTCTCGTGCTCTGCGGCCTCGTCGCCGCCATCGCGCCGACGCTGCGCTCGCAGGACGGCAAGCCCGCGCCCACCGCGCCACCCGCCGCGTCCCCCGAGGCCGCGAACGATCCGTCGGCGCCGATCGCGCAGCACGCCGCTCTGGCGCGCTTCGAAGGCGATTGGACCGTCAAGGCGAAGCTGTTCCTCGAGCCCGGTGCGCCGCCGCAGGAAACGAAGGGCAAGTCCGAGTTCAAGATGCTGTTCGGCGGCCGCTACCTGCGCGAGAAGTACGAGTCGACGTTCCAAGGCGTCGAGTTCGAGGGGCTCGGGCTCGTCGGCTTCGACAAGGCGCGGCAGACGTACGTCGCGAACTGGGTCGACTCGATGTCGACCGGCTTCGCGTTGTCGGACGGCACGCTGAGCGCCGACGGCAACACCTTCGAGTTCAAGGGGACGTCGACCGACGCCGCGACCGGCGCGAAGGTCGCCTTCCGCTGGACGAAGGTCTGGAAGGACGCGGACAACTTCGTGTTCAGCGCGTTCGAGTCGCGCGACGGTCAGCCCGAAGTGCTGACGATGGAGTTCGCCTACAAGCGCAAGCCGGAAGCGAAGAAGAGCGACACGAAGAAGAAGTGAACGGAACTCGCGGCGAGCGGCGGCTCGGCCGCGATCACGTTTCCCGATAACCGAGCACGACCAGAATGCACGGGCCGCCCGCGATCACGTCGATCCCGGCGGCCCGTGCCGCGTCGATCGCGGCTTGGCTCTCGGCGCCCGGCTGCATCCACAGATGCCGGATGCCGAGCGCGATGGCTTGCTGGACGACCTTCTCCGTGACCGCCGGCGGCGTGATGATCGACACGCCGTGCGGCCGCGGTGCGACCGACGCCAGGTCCGGCGCGCACGCGAGCCCCTCGATCGTGGTTTCCTTGGGGTGGACCGGCGTCACCTGCAGCTTGCGCTGCTGATAACACCGGAGCACCTTGTTGCCGTACTTCGAGCGGTCGGTGGACGCCCCCACCACCGCGAACGACGAGCCGGCGAGGAACTTCTGGATCGAGTCGGACTCGGACATCGGCGACCTCGAAATCGGTGCTAGACGGCCTGCATCGAAGCGGACGGCCGCGGGATTGCAACGGGAGCCGTACCTGGATCCGGAGAGCTTTCGTGAACGCGCCCAGCGACCCCGAACCGCACGACGACCGTGAGCTGATCGGTCTGCTGCGCAAGGAGGCTGGGTTCGCACGGCATCTGGCGCGCAGCCTGTTGTTCGACGACCAGCTCGCCGACGACGTCGTCCAACAAGCGTGGCTGACCGCGATCGAGCGCCCGCCGGCGCATCGCACGAGCGTCCGCGGCTGGTTCCTGACCGTCGTCCGCAATCTGGCGCTGAAGGCGTTGCGCTCGCGGCAGCGTCGCTCCGCGCGCGAGAAGCACGCCGCGCGCGGAGAACTCGTCGAGTCGACCGCGAAGTCCGTCGAACGCGAGCACGTGCTGCGCGCGATGACCGACGCGGTGCTCGCGCTCGACGAGCCGTATCGGCGAACGGTCCTCGCACGCTTCTTCGACGACCTCCCGCCGCGCGAGATCGCCGCGCGCGAAGGTGTGCCGGTCGCGACCGTGCAGAGCCGGATCACGCGCGGACTCGCGAAGCTGCGCGAACAGCTCGATCGCGAGCACGGCGGAGACTCGTCACGCTTCGCGCTCGGGCTGCTCGCGTTCGCCGATCCGATCCGGTTCGCCGCGCTCGACGCGGCGCGCGGACCCGACGCTGCGACCGATGCCGCGCCCGATGCTGCAATACCGTCGCCGACGTCCTCGCTGCCGTCCGCGGCGTCGTGGGTCGTGCCCGTGTCCGTCGCGGCGGTCGCGCTGCTGACCGTGTCGGTCGTGTTCTTCACGGGCGACGACGAGCAACCCCCGCTCGTCGACGAACCCGCGCCTCGAGCGCGCGCGCCCCGAGACCCTCGACTCGACGCGATCGAGGCCGAACTCGACGCCGGGGACCGCGGCGCTGCCGGCGCGAAGGCGAAGCCGGGCCAAGCCCCGCCCGGACTCGCGCGGGACGCGACCGCGCTCCGCGTGCTCGTCCGTCGTCAATCCGACGGCGGCCCGGCGCCGCGCATCACGGTGCGCTGCATCGAATGGTCGCGCGCGAACGCGTCGCTCGTCGCCGCCGAGCGCTCGACGGACGACGACGGCTACGTGTGGTTCACGCGCGTCGAACCGGGGCTCGCGACGCTGGTGCTCGATCGCGGAGGTCGCGCCGACGCGACCATCGCTCCGTCGACGTGGAACGACGCGTTCGTGTGGTTGCCGATCGGCGTGGACGTCGAAGGCCGCGTCAGAACCGCCGACGGGCGGCCCGGCGCGGGCGCTCGGATCTGGCTGTCGGGCGGCGACGACGACGTCGCCGGACGCGTCGTGGCGGTCGCCGACGAAACCGGGACGTTCGCGTTGGACGACGTCGCCGTCGATCGCACGGTCGCCGCGTTGTCGGATCGCTACGCGCCCTCCGACGTCGCCGCGATCGCACCGACCCGCGGCGCCGCGGTCTCGATCGAACTCGTATTGCGGGATCAGCACGCGCGCGTCGAAGGACGCGTGCGCTCGATCGACGGCGCGTCGATCGGCGGAGCACAGGTCGAACTCGAATCCCTCGATCTGCGCCGACCGACGCCTCGCGGGGACGCGAAAGCGACGATTCCGCGCGTCCCGCCCGTCACGGAGCGCACCGCGATCGACGGCACGTTCCGCGCGGAGCCGCTCGCGCCGGGGCGTTACGCGGTCCGCGTCCGCGCGCCCGGCTACGGGCCGTGGTCGGGCGAGACCCGCGTCGACGCGAACGGCACGGAGCCGCTCGCGATCGAGCTCGAACCGGGCGCGCGCATCGAGGGAACCGTCGCGTTCGCGGACGGGACGCCCGTGGCGAACGTCGCGCTCGCGGCGCTCGCGGGCGACCTCGTCGTCGGCGCAGCACGCTCGGATGCGAACGGCGCGTTCGCCCTCGTCGATCTGCCGTCGGGCGCGGTGACGGCGCGCGCCACGTCGCTCGGCGGCGTCGAGACCGCATCGTTCGCGCTGCGCTCGAGCGAACTCGTGCGATGGGATCCGCGCCTCGCGCGCGGTCGCGTCGTGCGCGGGCTCGTGCGCGATGCGAGGTCGTCGCAAACCGCCGTCGAGCTCGTTGCGATCACCGCGACGGCCGGCTCACTGCGCACGTTGGACGTCGACGCCGCCGGCCGCTTCGCGGTAGAACTGCGCGACGACGCGAGCGCATGGCTCGAACTCCGTGATCCGTCGAGCCCGTTGCCGCTCGCGCAGCGCCTCGTGCGCGCCGACGACGATGGCGTCGAACTCGTCGTGCCGGCGGAGCCAGGTCGCATCACGTTCGCCGTCGCGGGGACGCACGACGCGCCTCCGACCGTCGCGATCGAACTCGCGCCGCACGACGCGCCGTGGCGCACATCGATCGTCGGCGCGACGATGGACCGCGACCGCGCGTCGATCGAAGGGGTGCCTGAGGGCACCTATCGCTTGATCGCGACCGCGCCGGGACACGCCCCGATCGTCGTCGACGCGATCGAGGTGCGCGCCGGAACGACCGCACCGCTCGGCACGCTCGCGTTCGAAGAATGCGGCGAACTCCGACTCGATCCAAGTACAGGCACGGCCGACGACG
>JAEUIB010000067.1 GCA_016795255.1 Planctomycetota bacterium | reverse complement strand
CTGGCTCGTGCTCGAAGCGGCACGACGCAGCGATGCCGTCGCGCGGTCGATCACACCGACGCTGCTGCCGTGGCTCCAGGATGGCCCCGAGCGCGCGACGTTCGCGCGCGGAATCCTCGCGCACGCGGGATGCGTCGACGCGGCGCTGCAGGATGTGGCCGCTCGTTACTGGACCGCATGCGCCGACGACCCCGCGAACGCCGGCGGCGTCATGCCGTGCCTGCGGGAGTACGCGCCACCGACGTGGTCCGCGTTCGAGCGCGCGTTCGCGGTCGCGTCCGACGACGATCGCGCGCGACGCATGCTGGCGCTCGCCGACGCCGGCAAACTCGACGGCGATCGTGAGCCGCTCGCTCGCGCCTCGATCGACGCGGCGGCGAAAGCGCGCGCGTTCGGCGCGGGATGGATCGGGTTCCACTCGTTCGAACTCGGTGCGCGCGGCACGTTCGAGGTCGTCGACGGCGCCAGCGATCTCGCGAACATCTACCGCCTCGCGATCACCGCACGCACGCTGCGCGACTCCGGCGGCGATCCGTCGAAGCCGCTGCACCAACTGCTCGACATCCTCCGCACGACGCCCGAACCGCAAGGCGTCTTCGGCTTCACCGACACGTACTCGTGGGGATTCGACGTGCTGTCGAAGCTCGCGATGGGGACGCCCGAGTTCGATCGCTGGTGCGTCGACTGGCTGTTGCGGGACGAGGCCAACAAGTACCACGAGGAAGACGTCGCCCTGTACCTCGGCACGCGCGAGCTCGCCGCGGATCTGCGGCCGCTCGTCTTCCACGCGCGCGGCATGTTCGTCGAGACCTTGTTCCCCGACCTGTTCGTGAAGCAGGGCGAGCTCGCGCTCGAAACGCTCGCTCGCTGGCCGCGACTGCGCGTCGAGTCGCGCTGGAAGGGATCGCCTCGCCTCGACCTGTCCGGGCTCGAGCGCATCCTGCGCGTCACGACACTGACGCCCGCGGATCATCACGACCTCGCCCGCGCGATGCGTCACTGCATCGCGGCCGATCGCCTCGAGGTGCTGCGCTTCGTGAAGCGGCACGGGCTCGTCAGCGACGAACTGACCGCCGCGATCACCGCGGCTCGTGCGGATTGCGACGAGCGCGTCCGCGCCCTCGCGAAGGAGTGACGCGGATCAGCGTCCGAGGTCGCCCCGTCGCGCGAGGTCCCGCGCGAGCATCGCCTTCAACTCCGGATGCATGCCGAACCACTGACGCGTCTCGAACCGCGACTGCGCGGTCCGCGGCGGCAGCGTGCCGCTGGTCCAGATCCAGCGAAGCACGTGCGCCAGCAACTCGATCTGCGCGACGTCGACCGCGTCCCGTAGCTCCGCGATCGAGGTCGCATCGCCGAGGCCGACGACGCGCGCGACCAACAGGTCTCCGGTGTCGATGCCCGCGTCGACGAGGTGCGCGGTCACGCCGATCGCATCACCGTTGAACGCCGCCCACTCGGCGACGTTCATGCCGCGGTAGTGCGGCAGCAATCCCATGTGCGCGTTCACGGTGCCGAGGCGCGGGATCGCGAGCAGCGCCGGTCGCAGGATGCCGGCGCCCGCGCAGACGAACAAGTCGGGATCGAGATCCCGCAGCTTCTGCAGCAACGCCGGATCGACGAGCGACCGAGCCGTCAGCGTCGGGATGCCTCGGGTCCGCGCGAGCTCCGCCGCACCGGGATCGCCCGGCGTGTCCGCACCACTCTCGCCACCGCCCCCATCACCGTCGGGCAAGGGGGCCACGCGCGCGATCAGCCCGTCGACTCCTTCGTCGGCGAGGATCTGCCGCGCGCGCGCCGCTCCGCCGACGCCCGGCCGGTCCTCGAGCACGATCGCCGCCGGCTCGAATCCGAATGCTTCGCAGGCGCGCAGGATCCGCGCGGCCTTCTTCGACTTCTGCGTCGCGAGCAGCACGACGCGGAGCTTGCGCGCGGCGCGTTGCGTGACCGGCGGCAGATGCGTCGGGACCTCGACCGGCAACGGTCGCGCTCCGAGCTCACGCGCTTCGAGCACCGCGGCGACGTGGCGCTTCAACAGCAACGCGTCGATGAAGAACTTCGCGGCCCAATTCGGCAGTGCGTTCTTGATGTAGCCGCCCCACACCGGATCGGAGCCGGCGATCGAGCCGAACAGCGCGGGCTCGGACGCCTCCATCGGTTGCGCGCGCTTGACGTGGTCGAGCGCCTTGAACGCCGCGTTCACGAGCCGCGGATCGCCGTTCTTCTGCCACAGGCGCATCCACAGGATCGCCATCTGCGCGTTGCCGGTCAGGCACGCCCAGTCGGACGCTTTCTTCCAGCGCGCATCGAGCATCCCCGGAAGGAAGCCCGACAGCTCGAGGCGGCGCGCGATGCCGTACGCGGCGTGCTCGACGTGCGCGATCGCGTCGTCGCGGCTCGCGATCTGCGCGGTCAGCAGCAGTCCCGACAGCGTGTACGCGATCGTGTGCGTGACGGCGCGGCGTGCGGCGTGGTCGTCCGCCGAGAACCCCATGCGGTCGATGAATCCGGTCTCCGGATCACGCGCCGCGAGGACCCAATCGAGGTGGCGCGTCGCGGCTTCGACGAAGCGCGGTTCCTTCAGATGTTGTCCGAGCTCGGCGAGCCAGCACGTCGCGTGCGCCGAATACGCGGTCGCGACGCCCATGTAGATCGCTTGCCGGAACGCGCCGTCCTTGTCCTGGATCGACGTCAGCCACTTGCCGGCGCGCAGCGCGGCGTCGGCCGCACGCCAATCGTTGGTCGCGCGGTGCCAAGCGACCAGTCCGTTGACGATCTGCGCGGTGTTGAAGAACGACGGCTGCGTGCGGTTCTCGTGGATCTCGAGCCCCGGGAACGCGCCGGTCGGCAATTGGAGGCCGAGCAGGAACTCGATGCAGCGGCGCGCGCGGTCGTGCCAGTGCGGCTCGTCGAGTTCTTCGGCGAGCGCGAGCAGAGTCGGCACGCAGTAGCCGGTCGTCTCGGGGTAACTCGACGTCCAACCGCGATCGAGGCGATAGCGCCCGACGATGCCGCCGTCGTCGGTCGCGTCCTGCGCGCGCGCGAGCCATCGCGCCGCGGCGACCAGATGATCCCGATCCGAATAGTCGCGCGCGTCGTTGCGCGTCCGATGGACGACGTTGCGCCACAGCAGGTGCGCGTGCCCGGGGCGCCAAGCACCCGTGTCGCGCAAGAAGCGCGCGAACGACGTGAAGGTGCCCATCGACGTCATGCGGATCTCCGACCGGGGGCGAGGAGCTTCGGGATTCGCCGACGTCGCTTCAAGTGCCGAGTCGCTCGATCGCGATCTGCTTCACGCGCTTCAGGTCGACCTTTCCGGTGCCGAGCAGCGGAATCGCGTCGACGTGGACGAACCCGTCGGGCCGCGGCACGAACAGGTTCGGCAAGCCGGACGACGCGAGTTTCGCGAGCACCTCGACGCGCTCCGCGGGCGTGACGGTGGTCAGCACCGCGAGCTTCTCGCCCTTCTTGTCGTCGGGTACGCCGGTCACCGCGAAACGCGGCAGGTCGCGCTTGCCGAGCGCGTCGTACAGCGCGTCCTCGACCTTGCCGTGCGGCACCATCTCGCCGCCGATCTTCGAGAACCGCGACAAGCGATCCGTGATCGTCAGGAAGCCGTCCTCGTCCTCGATCGCGAGGTCGCCGGTGACGTACCAACCGTCGCGCAGCGCGGCCTGCGTGAGGTCGTCGCGGCCGAGGTAGCCGCGCATCACGTTGGGACCGCGCACCAGCAGCAGGCCGGGCTTGCCGACCTCGACCTCGATGCCGGAGTCCGGGTCGACGAGCCGCACGACGATCCCCGGCAACGGGCGGCCGACCGATCCGCGCTTCGCGCCGATCTGGAAGAAACCGGCCGAGCGGTACGGCGGCACGCTGGCCGCGATGACCGGCGCGCATTCGGTGGCGCCGTAGCCTTCGAGCGGCCGGATCCCGAAGCGCTGCTCGAACGCATCGGCGACGCGCTCGGGCAACTTCTCGGCGCCGGTCATCACGACGCGCACCGAGCCGAACTGCTCGGGCGAACAGCGCCGCGCGTAGATCTGCAGGAACGTCGGCGTCGCGAGCAGCAGCGTGACGCGGCGTTCCGCGACGACCTTGCCGATCGCGTCGCCGTCGAGCGGGTTCGGGCAGAACGCGATCGGCAAGCCCTCGGTCAGCGCGAACCACAGCGTCAGGAAGCCGAACGAGTGGAACAGCGGCAGCGAACCGAGCACGACGTCGTCGCGCCGCGGCCGGAACACTTGCGCCAGTCCGCGCAGGTTGCTGTCGAGGTTGAAGTGCGAGAGCTGCACGCCCTTCGGCTCGGCCGTCGAGCCGCTGCTGAAGATCACCGTCGCGACCGCGTCGACGCTCGGGCGCGCGCGGCGACCGCAGAAGCGCTCGAGCCACGCAGCCGGCAGCGCGAGCGCGGCCAGCGCCGCGGCGGCTCGCGCACCGCCGCCGATCGACGACGCGAGGTCTTCGAGGAACACCGGCTCGACCCCGGGCGGCAACGCGACCTTCGCGCGCTCGAGGAACGTCCGACTCGTGACCACGTGGCGCAGCGCGGATTGGCGCGCCGCCGAGCCGAGCCCGTCGACGCCGACCGTGAAGTTCAGGTTCACGATGCAGCGGCCCGCCAGCAGGATCGCGAGGTTCGTCGCGGCGGCGGCGACGCACGGTGGCAGCAGCACGCCGACGCGCTCGGTCGACGCGAACACGTCCGGTCGAGCTCGCGCGAGCGCGACCGCGCGCGTCACGAGTCCGAGTCGCGAGACGCGCGCCCCGGTCTCATCGGACGCGGCGAAGCCGAACGGCGCGAACCGCGCGCGCGCCAACGCCAATCGATGCAGCGGCTTCGCGGTGTCGCGCCGCAACGGCCACGCGGCGGCGCCGAGCCCTTCCACCGCGCGGCGGACGCGGGCCATCGTCGCGTCGCTCGGCAACGGCGCGCCGAACGACACCGTCACTCGATACGGCAATTGGCGCGGCAGCTTCGTGACGAACGCGCCGCGCTCGAAGCTGAAGATGCTCCCCCACAGGCGATCGAGATGCACGGGGACGATCGGGACGGCGCGGCCGTGGACGATCTTCTCGAGTCCGCGGCGGAACGGCTGCAGTCCGCCCGTCCGCGTGATCTGCCCTTCCGGGAAGATGCAGACGATCTCGCCGCGATCGAGCGCGTCGCCCGCGGAGCGCAGACTGCGCAAGAGCGCGCGCGGGCCGCCCGCCGCGTCGATCGGGATGACCTCGAGCGCGCGCAGGATCCTCGAGAACAACGGTCGCTCGAATTGCCCGCGATCGACGATGAAGCGGATGGGCCGCTCGATCGACGCCATCAGGAACAACCCGTCGACGAACGACACGTGGTTCGGCGCGAGCAGTGCTCCGCCCGTCTCCGGCACGTTCGCGCGATCGACGACGCGCGTGCGGTAGATCGTGTGGGCGAGCACGACCGCGACCGCGCGCGCGAACGCGGACGGCAACAGCGTCCACGTCCATGCGGTCCCGAGCAGCGTCGTCGCCGCGGCGAACAGGAACTGCGCGCGCGGCGATGCGCCGCACTCGGCGAGACCTCGCGCGACGATCGAACCGACCAGCATGCCGGCGTACGTGAACACGTTCGCCAGCGCGATCACCGCGCCGCGACGCTCGGCCGGCGCGCGCGACTGCAGCAGTGCGTTGATCGGCACGTTGACGAAACCGCTCGCGAGTCCGAGCAGCGCGAGCAACACGTGGGTGCCGATCACTCCCGGTGCGACCGCGCCGAGACACAGCGTGAACAATCCGAGCCCGGTCGCGCCGATCGGCACGAGACCGACCTCGACCTTGCCGTGCGAACCGCGGCCGGCGATCCAACTGCCGACACCGACGCCGACGCCGAAGATCGCGAGTGGCAGTCCCTGTTGCGCCGGCGGCAGCGCGAGCCGCGTCGACGCATCGACGAGCAGCGCCTGTCCGAGCAGACTCGCGAGCGCCCAGAACCACGTCGAGCCGATCACGCACAGGCGCAGAGTCTTGTCCGCCCGCAACGCGGCCC
>JAEUIB010000018.1 GCA_016795255.1 Planctomycetota bacterium | reverse complement strand
GCTGCCACCACCGGCAGCCTGCGCAGCAGAAGTGACAACTACATTGACACAGGGGGGCCGCTCGACGGTTTACTCAAAACGTTGAGCAAAACTACTCAACACATTGAGTAATCGGGAGCGGGCGCGATCCCGCGAGCCCCCTCACCCCCGGATCACCCGCACCTCCCCGAAGTAAGCATCCGTTTCCACATGCGCCCACAGCGCCACGCGACCCTCGCCGTCGCCGTGCTTGAGATCCGTGACGACGAGGCACGGTTGCTCCGCGCCGTCGACGTAGAGCCTCGCCGTCGTGCCGTCGACCTCGATCTTCATCCGCGTCCACTTGGCCGGTTCGAGGTCGACGTAGGACTCGTACTTGCCGGGGGATTCCTTGCGCAGGCGATGCCATGGGAAGTCCGGGTCGCACGCGTACTGCGTCGAGCGGTTCCTGCGGACCTGATCGTCACAACGCGCGTTCGTCGGGCGGAGGTAGAAGACCTCCGACCACTCGCCCTGCTCGCCGGTGCGGAACGCGACGCCGATGAAGCCGCGTGAATCCGGCGGAGCGCCGGGGCGCGGAGCTCCGGCGACGTCGACTTCGATCGTGCCGTCGTGAAACGGTTCGTCCGCGAGCAGCGCCAGCATCGCCTCGTCCGAGCCTTCGGCCTCCGGCGTCGGAACGAGGTGGATCGCGGGTCGGCCGCGGTACTCACGCAGCTCGGTGCTGCAGCGCACGAGGGGGCCGAACCGCACGTCGTCGAGTTTCGCCGGCGGTTCCATCTCCGGCGCGTCGCTCGAGCTCGTCGCCGGGGAGCGGTCGCCGTCGCCGTCACGGCACGTCGGGTCGACGCGGAGGTTCGCGAAGTACGCGTCGGAACTGATGCGTGCCCACAGCGCGATCTTGCCGCGACTCACGCCGTGCTTCAGGTCGTCGACGATCAAGCACGGTTGCTTCGCGTGCCCGACGTAGAGCCGCGCCGTCGAGCCCGCGACTTCGATCCGCACGTGGGTCCACGCGCCCGGCTCGACGTCGACGTACGACTCGTACTTGCCGGGCTCTTCGTCGCGCAGGCGCTTCCACGGGAACTCGGGATCGGATTCGTACTGCGTCGACCGATTGCGGAACACCTGGTCGTCGAGCCGCGCGTTCTCGGTCCGCAGATAGAAGCGTTCGCTCTCGTCGCCCCGCACGCGGAACGACACGCCGACGAAGCCCTTGAACGCGCTCGCGTTGTCGACTGCGTAACCCGCGCGCCGCGCACCCGCGACGTCGAGTTCGATGACGCCGTCCTCGAAGTCCACGTCGGTCAGCACGGCCTCCATCGTTTGGTCGACGTCGTGCTCGTGACCTTCGAGCGGCGCGAGGTGCAGAGCCTCTCGCCCGCGGAACTCGACGTGGAGCGCACGCGTGTTGCGCAGTTCCATCGGCGTCGATGCATCGAGCGGGATCGCGCGAGCGATCGCCGCGTCCTGGGCTTCGAGGCTCGTGAGGGTCGTGAGCGAAAGGAACGCGAACGTCGCGATCGATCGATGCATGGACGCGCGAACTCCGGGCGAAACGGTCGGCCCGCACACGGGCGACAGCGCCGGGCCGGCAAGACTGGGTACGCCGGTCCTGACGTTCCGTTGGTGTCGGTTCGCGATTCACCGCGCGAACGCGGGCGCGGAACTCGTCAGCGCCCCAGCTCGTCCCGCAGCTTCTTCAACGCCATCAGCGCGTCGATCGGCGTCATGCGATCGAGGTCGAGTGCTTTCAGCTGCTTCGCGACTTCCTTCTCGGGTGACGGCGGGTCGAAGAGGCTCGGCTGCGCCTTCTTCGCGGGGGAGGGCGCGGTCGCCGGCGATCGCGCGCCGCCGTCCGGGGTTCCCTTCGCGATCTCGGCCTTGCGCAGGTCCGGGCTGCTCGCTTCGAGTTGGCGCAGGATCTCGTTCGCGCGCAGCAGCACGGGCTTCGGTACGCCGGCGAGTCGCGCGACGTGGATGCCGTAGCTGCGGTCCGAGCCACCCTCGACGATCTGATGGAGGAAGACGATCTCGTCGCCCCATTCGCGGACGGCGACGTTCAAGTTGACGACGGCGGGATACGTCTCCGCGAGCGCGATGAGCTGGTGGTAGTGCGTCGCGAACAGCGCGCGCGCCTTCACCGTGTTCAGCAAATGCTCGGAGATCGCCCACGCGATCGCGAGCCCGTCGAACGTCGACGTGCCGCGGCCGACTTCGTCGAGGATGATCAGGCTCTTGTCCGTCGCGTTGTTCAGGATGTTGGCGGTCTCGGCCATCTCGACCATGAACGTCGAGTTGCCGCGCGCGAGGTCGTCGGACGCGCCGACGCGCGCGAACACGCGATCGACGACGCCGCAGCGCATCGCCTTCGCCGGCACGAACGAACCGATCTGCGCGAGGATCTGCAGCAGCGCGACCTGCCGGATGTACGTCGACTTGCCGGCCATGTTCGGACCGGTGACGATGCCGAGCCGCCGCGTCGCGCCGATCAATATGCAGCCATTCGGCACGAAGCGCGCGGCGCCGCGCGTGTTCAGCAGCACCGGGTGGCGGCCGTCCTCGATGACCAGCGCGTCGCCGTCGTCGATGTCCGGACGCGCGTACCCATGCAGCGCCGCGACCTGCGCCAGCGACAGCAGCACGTCGAGCGTGCCGATCGCGTCCGCCGTCGCCTTGATGCGGTCGGTCTCGTGCGCGACGGCGCCGCGCAACTCCTGGAACAGTTCGAACTCGAGCGCCTTCGAGCGCTCCTCGGCCGTCAATACCTTCGCTTCGTACTCCTTGAGTTCCGGAGTGACGAAGCGCTCGGCGTTCTTCAGCGTCTGCTTGCGGATGTAGTCGGCCGGCACGCGCTGCGAGTTCGCGTTCGTGATCTCGATGTAGAACCCGAACACGCGGTTGAAGCCGACCTTCAGCGTCGCGATGCCGGTGCGCTCGATCTCGCGCGCTTGCATCTGCGCGATCACGCTCTGCGCGTCGCTCTGCAGCGCGCGCAACTCGTCGAGTTCGACGTGATGGCCGGCCCGGATTAAGCCGCCGTCCTTGATCGTCGCAGGCGGTTCGTCGACGAGTGCTCGCTGCAGCAACGCCGCGAGGTCGGGCAGTGGGTCGAGCGCTTGCTGCAGCGTCGACAACAGCGCGGCGTTCGTCGTCTGCAGCGTCGTGCGCAGCTTCGGGACCTGCGCCAGCGAATTGCGGATCGCGACGAGATCGCGACCGTTCGCGCGCTGCGTGACGACGCGCGTCAGCAGGCGTTCGAGGTCGGCGATCGAGCGCAGCGTGTCGCCGATGCGCGCGCGCAAGCCGCCGTCGCCGACGAGCTCGGCGATCGCACCTTGGCGCGCGACGATCGGCGCGACGTCGAGCAGAGGCGCGAGCAACCACTCGCGCAGTTGGCGTGCTCCCATCG
>JAEUIB010000882.1 GCA_016795255.1 Planctomycetota bacterium | reverse complement strand
CGGACGACTCGGCAAAGTGCTCGGCCCCCAGGGCAAGATGCCCTCGCCGAAGTCGGGCACCGTGACGCCGGACCTCGTCAAGGCCGTCACCGAGTTCCGCGCCGGCAAGATCGAGTTCCGCGCCGATGCGTACGGCAACGTCCACGCGCCGGTCGGCAAGCTCAGTTTCGACGCCGCCGCGCTGCAAGAAAACGTCATGGCGCTCGTCGACATGATCCTCCACATGAAGCCCGCGGCGTCGAAGGGCAAGTACGTCAACAAAGTTGCGATCAGCACGACGATGGGGCCGAGCCTCATCGTCGACATCACGGGCTGAAGTCACATGCCGAACGTCCTGAACCAGCGAATGCTGAAGGAAATCAAGGGCCAGCTCGAGAAGGCCTCGGACTGCGTGGTGATCGATTTCACCGCCGTGTCCGTCGCCGACGTGAGCGAGATGCGCGCGCGCATGCGCAAGGGCGACATGCGCATGAAGGTCATGAAGACCTCGCTCGCGCGACTCGCCGCGAAGGAGCTCGGCTTCGAAGGTGCCGACGAGCTGTTCAAGGGTACGACCGCCATCCTCTACGGAGGTGAGTCCATCGGCTCGGTCGCGAAGGCCTTCGAGGACTTCGCGAAGGAGAAGAAGGACAAGGCCCCGAAGGTCCGCGGTGCGTTCCTCGAGAAGCGCAAGCTGGAAGGTGCGGCCGTCGCCGCGCTGGCCAAGATGCCGTCCCGGCAGCAGTTGCTGTCGGAGATCCTCGGCGTGATCACCGCGCCGCTGTCCAACGTCGCCGGGTTGCTGAACACGTTGATGACGGACATCCCGCAACTGACGCAAGCGCTGCACGACAAGGGCGGCGCCGCGGGCGGCGAAGCAGCAGCGTCATAAGTTCACCGTAGGTGCGGCCCGAGCCTTTCGGAACCGCAGCAGGAATTCGCGAGCAAGAATCCAATCGATCGAGACAGGAGTAACACGATGTCGGCTACGGCAATTCAGGAGCGTCTGAACGGTCTTCAGGCGGGCAAGAGCAAGCAGCTGATCGAGACGATCGCGTCGATGACGGTCCTCGAGTTGGCCGCGTTCAAGAAGGACTTCGAAGATGTCTTCGACGTCAAGGCTGCGGCCCCGATGATGGGCGCGGTCATGATGCCGGGCGCGGGCGGTGGTGCTGCCCCCGCGGCCGAGGAGAAGACCGAGTTCGACGTCGTCCTCAAGAGCGCCGGCGACAAGAAGATCAACGTGATCAAGGTCGTCCGCGAGCTGACGGGCCTCGGCCTGAAGGAAGCGAAGGACCTCGTCGAAGGCGCTCCGAAGTCGGTCAAGTCCGGCGTGAGCAAGGCCGACGCCGAGAAGATGAAGAAGTCGCTCGAAGAGCAGGGCGCCGCGGTCGAGCTGAAGTGATCGGTCGGACCTCCTCGACGAGGCGACGAGACGAGTTGAAGGAATCACGCAGAGCGTTCTGCGACCTTTCCTGCGCCAAGGGGGGACGGGAGTACCCGTCTCCCCTGGCGTGATTGCATCGGCGGTGCCTCCGCTGCCCACCCGCGGGCGAGAAGGACGCAATGGACGTCAAGCACTTCGGGTCGGTCCGGTCGGACTACGACGTTCCGAATCTCACCGAGATCCAGACGAAGTCGTACGCCGACTTCTTGCAGTCGGACGTTCCGTTCAACCGGCGTGAGAACGTCGGGCTCGAAGCGATCCTGCGCGAGACGTTCCCGATCCACTCGTACGACAAGACGATGGCGCTCGAGTACGTCGGCTACGACCTCGGCCGCCCGCGCTACACGTCCGACGAGTGCCGCGTCCTCGGCCTGACCTACGGCATGCCGTTCAAGGTCCGCGTCCGTCTCGACAAGCCCGATCCGGTCGAGGAGTGGGTCTACCTCGGCGAAATCCCGATCATGGTCGGTGGCGGTGAGTTCATCGTCAACGGCTCCGAGCGCGTCATCGTCTCGCAGTTGCACCGTTCGCCCGGCGTCGACTTCTCCGTCGACGTGCTGCCCGGCGACAAGCGCATCCACTCGGCCTGGATCATCCCCGAGCGCGGCTCGTGGATCGAACTCGCGGTGTCGAAGAAGGACGTGCTGCAGATCAAGATCGACCAGAGCGGTCGCTTCCCGGCGACGACGTTCCTGCGGGCGATGAGCCCGGACTACGGCAGCAACAGCGCGATCATCCGCTTCTTCCACAAGACGAAGAAGGTGAAGATCTCGACGCCGAAGGAGACCGAGAAGCAACTCCTGAACGCGATCGTCGTCGACGACATCGTCAACACGGAGACCGGCGAGGTCATCGTTCCGCACGGCACGCCCGTGACCAAGGAACAGGTCGAGTCGATCCTCAGCGGCAGCATCAAGGACGTGGAGGTCGTCGAAGGCGTCGACGATCCGCTGATCCTGAACTCGCTGCGCGAAGACGACACCGACAGCCACGAATCGGCGCTGCTGCGCATCTACAGCCGTCTGCGCCCCGGCAACCCGCCGAACCTCGACAAGGCGAAGGACCTGTTCCACGAGCGGTTCTTCGACGCGACGCGGTACCGCCTCGGGCGCGTCGGCCGCTTCCGCATCAACCGGAAGTACGGCCAGGACGTTCCGGATTCCGAGATGACGCTGAACAAGGCGGACATCCTGAATTCGATCCGCTACATCATGGAACTGCGCGCATCGCGCGGTGAAGTCGACGACATCGACCACCTCGGCAACCGCCGTGTGCGCTCGATCGGCGAACTCGCCGGCGACGAACTGCGCAAGGGGTTCCTCAAGCTCCGCCGCACCGCGCAGGAGCGCATGAACCTCGAGTCGATCGAGACCGCGACTCCGCGCTCGCTGATCAACTCGAAGACGATCTCGTCGGCGATCGAATACTTCTTCGGTCGCGGTGAGCTGTCGCAGGTCGTCGACCAGACCAACCCGCTGTCGCAGTTGACGCACGAGCGCCGCCTGTCGGCTCTCGGCCCGGGTGGTCTCAACCGGAAGCGCGCGGGCTTCGAAGTCCGCGACGTCCACATCTCGCACTACGGCCGCATCTGCCCGATCGAGACGCCGGAAGGCACGAACATCGGTCTCATCGCGTCGTTGTCGATCTACGCGACGATCGACGAGTACGGCTTCCTCGTGACGCCGTACCGCGAAGTGAAGAGCGGCAAGCTGACCGGCGAGACCAAGCTGCTGCGCGCCGACGAGGAGTACGAATCGATCCTCGCGCCGGCCGACACCCCGCTCGACGACAAGGGCAAGATGACCGTCGACATGGTCCTCTGCCGCGTGAAGGGTGAATTCGCCGAGCGCCCGCGCAACGAAGTTCAGTTCATGGACATCTCGCCGCAGCAACTCGTCGGCGTGTCCGCCTCGTTGATCCCGTTCCTCGAGCACGACGACGCGAACCGTGCATTGATGGGATCGAACATGCAGCGTCAGGCGGTGCCGCTCCTGCGCACCGAGCCGCCGCTGATCGCCACCGGCATGGAGAAGGCGGTCGCCCGCAACTCCGGCATGGTCATCAACGCTCGGAATCCGGGCACGGTGATCTACGTCGACGGCCGCACGATCAAGATCAAGGTCGACAAGAGCGGCGATGAAGACAAGTACGAGCTGCGCAAGTTCGTCGGCCTGAACGAGAAGACCTGCCTCAACCAGCGTCCGATCGTCCGCGAAGGCGACAAGGTCAAGGCCGGCGACGTGATCGCCGACGGCGCGAACACGCACCACGGCGAGCTCGCGCTCGGCCGCAACCTGCTCGTCGCGTTCATGATCTGGGACGGTTACAACTTCGAAGACGCGATCATCGTCTCGGAGCGACTGGTCAAGGACGACGTCTACACGTCGATCCACGTCAACGAGTTCGACGTCGAGATCCGCGAGACGAAGCTCGGTCGCGAGGAATTCACGCGCGACATCCCGAACGTCTCCGAGAAGGCGCTGAAGAACCTCGACGACGGCGGCATCGTCCACGTCGGCACCAAGGTCGGGCCGAACGACATCCTCGTCGGCAAGGTCTCGCCGAAGTCGAAGTCGGAACTGACGCCGGAAGAGAAGCTGCTGCACGCGATCTTCGGCCGCGCCGGCGAGGACGTGAAGAACGACTCGCTGGAAGTGCCGGCGGGCGTCGACGGCATCGTGATCGACACGAAGAAGCTGTCGCGGTCGATCGACACGTCGGAAGAGCAGTCGCTGAAGAACCTGCGCGAGATCCGCAAGGCCGAGAAGGACTTCCTCCAGTACTTCCGCGACGAGCTGCGCACGCTCGTCAACGAGGTCCAGGAGATCCTCGGCACGAAGATCAACGACCCCAACACGAAGAAGGCGATCAAGATCGAGGACACCGAGCTGTACGCCGAACTGCGGCGTCAACTCGACGTGATCCGCGAAGTCTGCGTCGAGGCGTACAAGCCGCGCACGGCCGGCGAGAAGGCGTTCAAGGCCTTCCGTCATCGCTCCGACAACATCGACGTCGCCGAGAACGAGAAGAACAAGCTCGTCAACAAGCTGTCGCGCGGCGACGAACTGCCGACGGGCGTGCTCGAGATGACGAAGGTCTATCTCGCGACGCGCCGCTCGCTGTCGGTCGGCGACAAGATGGCCGGTCGTCACGGCAACAAGGGCGTGATCTCGAAGATCCTGCCCGAAGAAGACATGCCGTTCCTCGAGGACGGGACTCCGGTCGACATCCTCCTCAACCCGCTCGGCGTGCCGAGCCGTATGAACGTCGGCCAGATCCTCGAGACGCACCTCGGCTGGGCCGCGAAGAAGTTGAACTTCCAGGCGATCACGCCGGTGTTCGACGGCGCGACGGAACAGCAGATCGAGGCCGAGCTCGAGAAGGCCGGCCTGCCGACCGACGGCAAGGTGACGCTGTACGACGGTCGAACGGGCCAGCCGTTCGATCAGAAGGTCACCGTCGGCTACCTGTACATGCTGAAGCTGCACCACCTGGTCGACGACAAGGTCCACGCGCGAGCGACGGGTCCGTACTCGCTGATCACGCAGCAGCCGCTCGGCGGCAAGGCGCGCTTCGGCGGCCAGCGCTTCGGCGAAATGGAAGTCTGGGCGCTCGAGGCCTACGGAGCCGCGAACATCCTGCAAGAGCTGCTCACCGTGAAGTCCGACGACGTCGACGGGCGCACGAAGATCTACGAGGCGATGGTCAAGGGCACGAACATCCTCGAACCGGGGACGCCGGTGTCCTTCCACGTGTTGACCAACGAGATCCGCGGACTGGCACTGAACATGGAGCTGCACAAGCGCCGCGTTCTGTGAACCGCGTCATCGTGTGTGCCTGATGCCGCGAGTTCGCGCTCGCGGCGTGCTGTTGCCCTGGCCTCGACGAGAAGTTTGATCGTGAAGGGAGTGTGACGTGTACGACACGCAACCGAACCGCGTGAACGACTACACCTGTGTCTCCGTGCGCCTGGCGTCGCCGGAGGACATCCACAATTGGTCGCACGGTGAGGTCAAGAAGCCCGAGACGATCAACTACCGGACGTACCGGCCCGAGAAGGACGGTCTGTTCTGCGAGAAGATCTTCGGCCCGACCCGCGACTGGGAATGCGCCTGCGGGAAGTACAAGGGCATCAAGCACAAGGGCATGGTGTGCGAGCGCTGCGGCGTGCAAGTCACGACGTCGAAAGAGCGCCGCCGCCGGATGGGCCACATCAACCTGGCCGCGCCGGTCGCGCACATCTGGTTCTTCAAGGCGATGCCGTCGCGCATCGGCAACCTGCTCGACATCAAGGTCTCGGCGCTCGACAAGGTGGTGTACTTCCAGGAGTACATCGTCATCGATCCGGGCACGACCCCGCTGAAGGAGAAGCAGCTCCTCACCGAGGACGAGTACCGCAAGGCGCGCGCGCAGCTCGGCGATTCGTTCGAAGCCGACATGGGCGCGGAAGCCGTCAAGAAGATGCTGATGCGTCTCGACCTGAAGACGCTGTCCGCCGAACTGCGTGAGGAACTGAAGACCACCCGCAGCAAGCAGCGCAAGAAGGACATCATCAAGCGTCTGAAGACGGTCGAGATGCTCCGCGACTCGCCGAACCAGCCGCAGTGGATGATCCTCGACGTGATCCCGGTCATTCCGCCGGATCTGCGTCCGCTGGTGCTGCTCGAGTCCGGCAACTTCGCGACGTCGGACCTCAACGACCTCTATCGACGCCTCATCAACCGCAACAACCGGTTGAAGAAGCTGCTCGACCTGAACGCTCCGGAAGTCATCATCCGGAACGAGAAGCGCATGCTGCAGCAGTCGGTCGACGCTCTGTTCGACAACGGCCGCTGCCGCCGTCCGGTGCTCGGCTCGAGCAACCGTCCGCTGAAGTCGCTGACGGACATGATCAAGGGCAAGCAGGGCCGCTTCCGCGAGAACCTGCTCGGCAAGCGCGTCGACTACTCGGCGCGTTCGGTCATCGTCGTCGGACCGGAGCTGAAGCTGCACCAGTGCGGTCTGCCGAAGAAGATCGCGCTCGAGCTGTTCCAGCCGTTCATCATCCGCCGGCTGAAGGAGCTCGGATTCGCCGACACGATCAAGTCGGCGAAGAAGATGCTCGAGCGCAAGGACGCGGAAGTGTGGGACATCCTCGAAGAGGTGATCCACCAGCACCCGGTGCTGCTGAACCGCGCGCCGACGCTGCACCGCATGGGTATCCAGGCGTTCGAGCCGGTGCTCATCGAAGGCAACGCGATCAAGATCCACCCACTCGTCTGCCAGGGCTTCAACGCGGACTTCGACGGCGACCAGATGGCCGTCCACCTGCCGTTGTCGTTCGAAGCGCAGGTCGAAGCGGCGACGCTGATGCTGTCGACGAACAACGTGTTCTCGCCGGCGCACGGCAACCCGATCATCACGCCGAGCCAGGACATCGTGCTCGGCTGCTACTACCTCACGGCGGAGCAGCCTGGCGAGTCGGGTGAAGGCAAGGGCTTCTCGAGCCCGCTCGAGGTGTTCCGCGCGTACGCCGAGCGCAAGGTCGGCATCCACGCCCGCATCCGGGTCCGTCTGCCGGCCAAGAAGCTGCTGAAGAACAAGGGCGGCGGCGAGCTGTACACGATCAAGGACCGCACGGCGGAACTCGCGGCGATGACGCCCGAAGATCGCCTGGCCCAGAACATCGTGATGAACCCGGTCGAGACCACCGTCGGCCGCGTGATCTTCAACGACATCTTTTCGCCGACCGCGCCCTTCTACAACTACACGATGACGAAGAAGGAGCTGAACCGGCTCATCGGCGAGTACTTCAAGTACCTCGGCAAGGAGCAGGCGATCCGCATGCTCGACGATCTGAAGGAGATCGGGTTCAAGAGCGCCACGCTCGCGGGCCTGTCCTTCGCGACCGCCGACCTCAAGGTCCCGCCGTCCAAGGTGCGCCTGATCGAGGAGACCGAGAAGCAGGTCACCGCGGTCACGAAGCGCTACGCCGAAGGCATCATCACGGAAGGCGAGCGGTACAACCAGATCATCGACCTCTGGACCCACGCGCGCGAGCGCGTCGGCGAGGAGATGATGGCCGAGCTGAAGAACGACACGAAGGAAGGTCGGCCGTACCTGAACCCGATCTTCGTCATGTCGTCGTCCGGCGCTCGTGGTTCGCTCGAACAGATCCGCCAGCTGGCCGGCATGCGCGGCCTCATGGCGAAGCCGTCCGGCAAGATCATCGAGACGCCGATCCGCGCGAACTTCCGCGAAGGCCTGAAGGTCCTCGAGTACTTCTCGTCGACGCACGGCGCCCGCAAGGGTCTGGCCGACACGGCGCTGAAGACCGCGGACTCGGGTTACCTGACCCGCAAGCTCGCGGACGTCGCGCAGAACGTCGTCGTCACGATGCGCAACTGCGGGACGATGCAGGGCATCGCGAAGGCCGCCGTCTACAAGGGCGACAAGGTCGACATCACGCTGGCGCAGCAGATCCGCGGCCGCGTGGCGCGCTCCGCGATCGTCGACGTCGTCACCGACGACGTCGTGGTCAAGGAGAACGAGGTCATCACGGAAGAGACCGCGAAGCGCATCGAAGCCCTCGGCTACGAGAAGATCCGCGTCCGCAGCCCGCTGACGTGCGAAGCCTCGGTCGGCGTGTGCGCGCTGTGCTACGGGATGGACCTGTCGCGCGGCGAACTGGTCGAGGACGGACTCGCGGCCGGCATCATCGCCGCGCAGTCGATCGGCGAACCCGGCACGCAGCTGACGATGCGTACGTTCCACATCGGTGGTGCGGCGTCGCGCAGCCTCGCGCAGTCGGAAGTGAAGGCGAAGCGTCCTGGCGTCGTGAAGCTCGACGATCTCCGCGTCGTGAACAACGGCGAGGACGACGTCGTGCTGTCGCGCAACGGCGAGATCATCATCGTCGACAAGAAGGGCCGCGAGCTCGACCGCTACCCGATCTCGCTCGGCGCGATCCTCGCGGTCAAGGACGGCGACACGGTCAAGGCCGGTCAGCGGATGGCCAAGTGGGATCCGCACTCGACGTCGATCATCGCGGACCGTGAAGGTCGTGCGCGATGGGAAGACCTCGTCGAAGGCAAGACCTACAAGGAAGAGCGCGACGCGACCGGCGTGCGCCGCATCCTCGTCATCGAGCACAAGGGCGACCTGCACCCGCAGATCGTCATCGAGGACGACAAGGGCAACCCGGTCAACCTGTATCCGATCCCGGAGCGTGCGTACGTCGAGATCGAGAACGGCGCGAAGGTCCGGCCCGGCACGCTGCTCGCCAAGACTCCGAAGGAGACGGGCGGCGTCCAGGACATCACCGGTGGTCTGCCGCGCGTGACCGAGTTGTTCGAGGCGCGTCGGCCGAAGGAGCCGGCGGTCATGGCCGAGATCGACGGTCAGGTCGAGATCGTCAAGGAAATGAAGCGCGGCAAGCGCACGATCCTCGTCAAGGGCGAAGGCGGCGTGGTGCAAGAGCACCTGGTGCCGCACGGCAAGCACCTGCGCGTGTCGACCGGCGACCGCGTCCGTGCCGGCCAGGCCTTGATCGAAGGTCCGCTCATCCCGCACGACATCCTGCGCATCAACGGCGAGGACCACGTCCAGTCGTACCTGCTGCGTGAGATCCAGAACGTCTACCGGTCGCAGGACGTGTCGATCGACGACAAGCACATCGAGATCATCGTGTCGCAGATGATGCGCAAGGTGCGCGTCGACGACCCGGGTGATTCCGAGCTGCTGCCTGGCGTGCTCGTCGACAAGTTCCGCTACCGCGAATCGCGCGAAGCGATGCTGAAGGCGAAGAAGCGTCCGCCGACCGCGGAACCGCAACTCCTCGGCATCACGAAGGCGTCGCTGCAGTCGGACTCGCTGATCTCGGCCGCGTCGTTCCAGGAGACCACCAAGGTCCTCACGGAAGCGGCGCTCGCCGGCAAGCGCGACGAGCTGATCGGCCTCAAGGAGAACGTCATCCTCGGCCACATGGTGCCGACGGGGACGGGCTTCCGGTCCTACCACTGGACTCGCATCAAGAAGCCGGCCGAGTCGACTCCGACCGACGCGTCGTCGCAGGGCGGCGCCGAACGGTCGAAGTCGGACACGACCGCGGCGTGACGCGAGTCACGACTCGATGATCCCTCCGGACCGGCTCACCGCACGCGCGGTGGGCCGGTTCGTCATTCCGAGTGCGATTGGCGTGTGGCACCGTCTTGCGTTCGGGCTGCGCCGTCGCTCTAATCCCCGGTTCTTTGGCGCCCCCGAAAGCGGGTGTGCGCTCCACGGTTCGAACTGTCAGGAAGGCGCATGCCGACGATCAATCAGCTCGTGCGCAAGCCGCGCGTCGTTCAGAAGTCGCGTTCGAAGTCTCCGGCGCTCGTCGCCTGTCCGCAGCGCCGCGGCGTGTGCGTGCAAGTGAAGATCATGACGCCCAAGAAGCCGAACTCGGCTCTGCGAAAGATCGCGCGCGTCAAGCTCTCGACCGGCCGTGAGATCACGGCGTACATCCCGGGCGAGAAGCACAACCTGCAAGAGCACTCGATCGTGCTGGTGCGCGGCGGTCGTGTCCGCGACCTCCCCGGTGTTCGTTACCACATCATCCGCGGCACGCTCGACGCAGCAGGCGTCGGCGAGCGCAAGCAGAGCCGTTCGAAGTACGGCGCCAAGCGTCCCAAGAGCTGAAAGGGTTCGACGTCCGATGCCTCGCAAGTACGTCTCGACGGAACGATTCCTCCAGCCCGACCCGCGCTTCGGATCGAAGCTCGTCTCGCGCTTCGTCAACTGCCTGATGAAGCAGGGCAAGAAGACCACCGCGCAGGCGGTCTTCTACGAAGCCATCGATCTGCTCTCGAAGAAGATCCCGGACGCCGAGCCGCTCGCCGCGTTCTCGGACGCGCTGAACAACGTCAAGCCGATGGTCGAAGTGCGCAGCAAGCGCGTCGGCGGCGCGACGCTGCAGGTTCCGCACGAAGTGAAGCGTCAACGGCAGCAGTCGCTCGCCATCCGCTGGGTCATCGACTCGGCGCGCGGCAAGAAGGGCAAGCCGATGGCGAAGCGCCTCGCGGAAGAGTTGTTCGACGCGTACAACAAGCAGGGCGCGGCGTTCACGATGCGCGAGAACACGCACAAGATGGCCGAGGCCAACAAGGCGTTCGCGCACTTCGCCTGGTGACGAGGCGATGACGTCGTGCGGAACCCGGGGGGCGACGTTCGCCTGCCCGGGTTCCTTGCGTTGATGGGGCCCGTGCGCGCGCCGCGCGCAACCGTTCAGGAGGCGACGCAGCGATGGCGGTCGATCTCGCACGCATCCGCAACATCGGCATCATCGCGCACATCGACGCGGGCAAGACCACGCTGTCCGAGCGCATCCTGTTCTACACGGGCAAGGAACATCGGATGGGCGAGGTGCACGAAGGCACCGCCAAGATGGACTACCTGCCCGAGGAGCAAGCGCGCGGCATCACGATCACGTCGGCCGCGAC
>JAEUIB010000845.1 GCA_016795255.1 Planctomycetota bacterium | reverse complement strand
CGACGCATCCCGAGTTGCTCGATTGGTTGGCGCGCCGCTTCGTCGCGTCGGGCTACGACGTCAAGGCGATGCTGCGGTTGATCCTCACGTCGTCGACGTATCGGATGAGCAGCGTGGTCGGTGACGCGGCGGCGCAGGCGGATCCGGACAATCTGCGGCTCGCGCGTCAATTCCGCCGCCGCCTCGGTGCGGAAGAAGTGCGCGACGGACTGCTGCTGCTCTCCGGCCAACTCGATCGCACCGCGGGCGGAACGCTGTTGACCGGTACGGACGGCGATTACGTGACGAACGACCAATCGGCGGACGCCGCGCGTTACGACGTGCCGCGCCGCTCGCTGTACCTGCCGATCATCCGCAACGCGATGTACGACCTGTTCACGGCGTTCGACTACGCGGACGCGGGCGTCCATCTCGAGTGCCGGCCGGCCACGGTCGGCGCGCATCAATCGCTGTGGATGATGAACTCGCCGCTCGTCCGCGACGCCGCGCGCGCCGTCGCCGCGGCGTCGGCGACCGCGCCGACGAACGACACCGACGTCGCGCGCATCGAACGAATCTGGCGCACCGTGCTGTTGCGTGCGCCGCGAGCCGACGAGCTCCCCCGAGCGCAAGCGTTCCTCGAACGGGCTCGCGCCGCGTCACCGGCCGGCGACGCGGAGCGCGCGTGGGTGGGGCTCGCGCACGTGTTGTTCGAGAGCAACGAGTTCATGCATGTCGACTGAACGCGGGACGCCCGACGGAGCGACGACGCGACGCGACGCGCTGAAAGCACTCGGCGCGGGCTTCGGCTGGTTGTCGTTCGCGGCGCTCGCGCAGGCGTTCGATCGCTCGCCGACCGCGGCGCGGCCGGCGCACTTCGCGCCGCGCGCGAAGCGCGTGATCTTCCTGTTCATGCACGGCGGGCCGAGCCAGGTCGACACGTTCGACCACAAGCCGCTGCTCGCGCGCGATCACGGCAAGCCGCTGCCGTTCGCGAAGCCGCGGATCCAATTCGCGCAGACCGGCAACCTGCTGAAGTCGCCGTGGGCGTTCAAGCAGTACGGGCAAAGCGGCGCGTGGGTGTCCGAGTTGTTCCCGAACGTCGCGCGCCACGTCGACGACTTGTGCTTCGTGAAGTCGATGCACGGCACGAACGAAGCGCACGGCGGAGCGCTGCTCGCGCTGCACACCGGCTCGGCGACGTTCGTGCGGCCGAGCATGGGATCGTGGGTGCTGTACGGCCTCGGCAGTCAGAACGACAACCTGCCCGGCTTCATCACGATCTGCCCGACGCTCGGCCACGGCGGCGTCAACAACTGGTCGAGCGCTTTCTTGCCCGGCGTCTACCAAGGCACGCCGATCGGCAACGCGAGCGTGCCGGCGAAGTCGGCGACGATCCGCCACCTCGAACGCGGCGACGTCGCGCCCGAGTTCCAGCGCGCGCAGCTCGACCTGCTGCGCGATCTGAACACCGACCACTCCGCGTGTCGCGACCACGACCCGATGCTCGAAGCGCGCATCGAGTCGTACGAACTCGCGTTCCGCATGCAGACCGAAGCGCCGCAGGTCCTCGACCTCGAGAACGAGAGCGCCGCGACGAAGAAGCTGTACGGCATCGACGATCCGATCACCGAGAACTTCGGTCGCCAGTGCCTGCTGGCGCGCCGCCTGGCCGAGTCGGGCGTGCGGTTCATCCAGTGCACGCACTCGTACAAGTGGGACCAGCACGAGCAACTGAAGGAACTGCACGCGAAGAACGCGCGCGAGGTCGACCTGCCGATCGCCGGATTGCTGCACGACCTGAAGCTGCGCGGATTGCTCGACGACACGCTCGTGCTGTGGGCCGGCGAATTCGGTCGCACGCCGACGGCGCAGGGCGAGAACGGCCGCGATCACAATCCGCACGGCTTCACGATCTGGTTCGCCGGCGGCGGCACGAAGCGCGGCTTCAGCTACGGCGCGACCGACGACTACGGCTTCTACGCCGAGCGCGACAAGGTCCACGTGCATGACCTGCACGCGACGATGCTGGCGCTGCTCGGACTCGACCACGAGCGCCTGACGTACCGCTTCGCCGGCCGCGACTTCCGGCTGACCGACGTCGAAGGCGAAGTGGTCACCGACTTGTTCGCGTGATGCGGCGCGGCGGCCGCGCTCGTCACGAACCGCGCTTCGTCGCGTCGTCCTTGATCGGCCAGATGATCTGCGTGCGCCACTTCAGCGGGTCGGGCTCGAGGCCCGGATCGGTCCAGTAGATCTCCCACGGACCGCCCGATCCTTCGACGCCGTGCTCCTTCATCCACGTCCGCAGCAACGCGTAGGTCTTCGGCAACTCGCCGTACGGGCCGATGTGCCACGTCGTCGCGGCCTTGCCGCCCGGCAGCTCGGACAGCACCGCGCGTCCCTTCAGCTCGACGCGCTGCTTCACCGGGATGCCGGCTTCGATGTCGAGCTCCGTGCCGTCGATGCCCGAGTGGTACCGCGTGAACGGCGGGCCGGTCATCTCGGCGCCGCTCTGCGCGAGCGAACCACCGACCTCCGGCAACATGCGCGCGAGCTGCTTGCTGATCTCGTCGGACTTCACCGTCGCACGCATGCTGGCGACGATGCGCGGCTCGATCGTTTCGATCGTGACGTCGCCGCCCTTCTCGGGTGCGCGCGTGCTGCGCAGCTTCGGATCGTCGATCGCGGCCTGCACGTCGGCGGGTGGGTCGATCTCGGCCGGCGTGACCTCGACGTCGAGTTCGATCGACGTGTAGCGGTAGACCATCTCGACGCCCATCACGCTCATCTTCTTGACGTGCGGGAACGGGATGCCGTCGACGGCCTTCCAATCCTCGAACAGCCACGACATCGCGACGTCGCCGCCCGTCGGGTTCGGGACCTTGACGTCGATCTTGCGCGGCAGGTGCGTCGCCTGGTCGACGTACCACGTCGCGTCGTTGCCGGACTTCGGGATCATCCGCAGCGTCCAGCAATCGTCGCCGTCGACGTCGCTGTCGGCGAGGAGTTCGGCGCTCTCGTACAACGTGCGCCACGGCGCACGACGGTTGAACGCGAACCAACGCACGACGCCGAGCTGCTCGTCCCCGTCGCGCACCGTGATCCCGAGCGCGGGATCGGTGGACCACGACACGGTCGGCGTCGAGCCCATCGTGAACGAGCCGAAGTCGCCCATCGCCGTGGTGTGCAGCACGCGGTCGGTCCCGACGTGGACCTCCGTGAACGTGATCTTCGCGCCGGCGCCGGGGGCTTGTAAGCCACCCTTCATCCGCAGCGACTTCAGGTTCGCGCGGCGCGTCACGTCGCCACAGGTTTCGTCCATGCGGTCGAGGATGCTCTCGGCGGTCGGCGGCGGGTCGTCGGTCGCGGCGCCGCACGCCGAGCCGAGGAACCAGGAGCCGGCGAGAACCAACGACGAGACGAACGCGAGGGGCGAGTCCATGGGCAGCCTCCGGAACGATGCGCCGGCGTATCCTAGGCCCGCGACGCTCGCGGTCCCGAGTCTCCGGACTCGGTCCCGTACGGAACGCCGCGACGGGCTCATCGAACTTCTTTCGGAATCGCGGATGACGGGCGGCGATCGGCCCGCGCCAACCGGCGCGGCATTCCCCGACACACGGTGGTCGCTGATCCTGGCCGGAAAGGCCGGCGGCGACGCGCGCCGCGCCGCGTACGACGAGCTCGCGCGCGGCTACGACGAGCCGATCCGCGCGTATCTCCGCTCGTGGACGCGCCGCCCCGATCGGGTCGACGATCTCGCGCAGGCGTTCTTCGCGTGGTCGCTCGACTCGGGGTTCTTGGCGAAGGCCGAGCCGACGCGCGGTCGCTTCCGATCATTCCTGAAGGTGGCATTGCGGCATTTCGTGTTCGAGCAGCGGCGCAAGGAACGCGCGGCCGTCCGAGGAGGCGACGCGGTCCACGAGTCGAGGACGCACGCGGACGGCTCCGAGCTCGACGTCGCCGATCCCGAGGCGTCGCGTGCGGAGGACGTGCTCGATCGGACGTGGAGGAGCGCGTTGGTCAAACGCGCGCTCGACCGACTGCAGGACGAGTTCGAGCGCGAGGGGCGCGCCTCGGTGTTCGCGGTGTTCCGCGACTACGTGCTCGATCCCGCAGCCGACGTCGACTACGCGACGGTCGCCGCGCGCCACGGTCTGACCAAGGTCGACGTCTCGAACTTCCTGCAGCGCGCGAAGGCGCGGTTCCGCGTGCTGCTGCGATCCGAGGTCTCGGACACGGTCCGCGATCCCGAGTCGTTGTCCGACGAATGGGCGTGGCTGTTCGCGGAGAAGCGCCCGTGAGCGACGAACTGCCGCCGCATGCGCTCGAGCGTCTGCTCCGCGACGTGGCGGACGGCGACGCGCCGCGCGACGACGCGCTCGTGCTCGGTCGCTATCGATTGGTGCGCGAGATCGGTCACGGCGGCATGGGTGTCGTGTTCGAGGCGTTCGACGTCGAACTGCATCGCCGCGTCGCGGTGAAGCGTCTGCGTGCCGCGGATCTCGACGGCGAAGCGTCCAAGCGACTGCAGCGCGAAGCACGCGCTGCGGCACGGCTCGATCATCCGCACATCGCGGCCGTCCTCGACGTCGGGTCCGACGTGTTCGTCATGCAGTTCGTCGATGGCGTGGCGCTCGACGTCGCGGTGGCGGGGGCCGCGACCAAGGCGGCCCGCTTCGTCCGCGACGCGGCGCGCGCCGTCCACTTCGCGCACGAGCACGGAATCGTCCATCGCGATCTGAAGCCGCAGAACTTGCTGGTCGCCGGCGATCGCGTGTTCGTCACCGACTTCGGGTTGGCGAAGGATCTGCGCGATCTCGACGCCCGCACGTCGCGATCGGGACACGTGCTCGGAACGCCGGAAACGATGGCGCCGGAGCAAGCGGAAGGCCGCGTGCACGACGTCGACGCGCGCACCGACGTCTGGGGCTTGGGTGCCACGCTGTATCGCGTCCTCGGCGGCGAGCCGCCGTTCCGCGGCGACGACGTCGTCGCGGTGCTGCGTGCGATCGTCGAGTCCGAGCCGCGTCGCCTGCGCGCGCTGCGGCCGCAGATCCCGCGCGACCTCGAGAACGTCGTGACGAAGTGCCTCGCGAAGGCGAAGGACCAGCGCTACGCCAGCGCGGCCGCGCTCGCCGACGACCTCGATCGTTGGCTCGAGGGCCGACCGGTCCTCGCGCGCGCGCCGTCACGCCTGCGGCGAGTGTCGCGTTTCGTCGCGCGCCATCGCGCGTGGTCGGCGTTCAGCGCGGCGCTGCTCGCGGTGGTGCTGGTCGTCGCGGCGCTGGCGTGGCACGAGCGCAGCCGGCGCGCCGCGTCGGACGAAGCGCTGGCGTTGTCCGAACTCGTCGGCGTCGTGTTGCAAGACGCGGCGCTCGAGCAACGCCTCGGCGACGTCGCGTCGGCGCGGGCGCGGCTCGATGAAGGGATCGCGGCTTGCCGCGCGTTCGCCGAATCGCACGAGGTCGCGCACGCGCGCTACCTGCTCGGCAAGCTGTTGCGCGTCCGCGGGGACGCCGACGCGGCGCTCGCCGAGTTGGACGCCGCATTGGCGATGGAGCCCGCGTTGATCGAGGCACGCCTCGAACGCGGACTCGCGCGAGCGGCGCGGATCGACGTCGGCGGCAAGGACGGGATCGATGCGGCCGAGTGCGCGAGCGCACGGGCCGATCTCGACGCCGCGCTGGCGTCGCCGCGACCGAAGCGCGTCGACCGCGAGCTCGCGCGCGGCGAGGTGGCGCGCTTGGACGGCGACGTGCATCGAGCGCGCGCCGCGTTCGACGAAGTGCTGCGGCTCGATCCGCTGTGCGTCGACGCGCGACTGCGACTCGCGCAGGTCGAGTTGGCGGCGGGCAACGGCGACGCGGCGTGGCACCACGCGATGAGCGCGCTCGATCTGCGTCGCGGCTTCGGTCCGGCGTACCTGGCCCGCAGCGCGGCGTCGTCGTCGGCGGCACCGACGGATGCGGTCGGTCGCGCGACGCTGCAGCACGAACTCAGCGCGGCGGAGCAGCGCGTCGTCGCGGGCGACGCGTCGGCCGATGCGTTGGTCGAACGCGCGGGGATCCGCCTCCGGCTCGACGACGTCGAAGGAGCGCTCGAGGACTTCTCGGGCGCGCTGGCCGCCGATCCGCGGGACGCGATGGCGTACGGCAATCGCAGTCTGGTGCATGCGCGTCGCGCCGCCGCCGCGCGCGGCGCCGGCGACTCCGATGCCGCGCTGGACGCGTGGGCCGCCGCGATCGACGACGCGACGTCGGCGCTGACGATCGAGCCGACGCTGCTCGGCGCGGCGAACAACCGGGGCGTGTTCCGCGCGGAGCGTGCTCGGATCCTGCGGGCACTCGCTCGTTCTGCCGATGCGGACCGCGAAGACGCGCTGGCCGGAGACGACTTCGACCGCGCCGCGACCGGCGATCCGTTGTTCTCGCTCGCACGGCTGAATCGAGCGCAGTGGTGGCGTCGTGCCGCCGAACGCGCCGCTCGATCCGCGGATCGCGCGCGGTGCGAGGCCGCGCTGGCGAGAGCGCGCGCCGATCTCGACGCCGTGCTGTCGCGCCGAGCGGACGACGCGTCGGCTCTGCTCGAGCGCGCTCTGTGCGCCGACCTCGAAGCGACCGCGATCGAAGTCAGCGGGTCGTTCGCGGAGGCCGCCGCGGCGCGCGCCGTCGCCGCGGCTGCGTTCGACGCTGCCGTGGCCGCGGCGCCGGCGGACGCTCGGCCGATCGGCATGCGCGGTCTGTCGCGGTTGCGGGTTCGCGCGTTCGATGCCGGGCGAGCGGACGTCGAAGCGGCGTTGCGCCTCGCGCCGGACGCGGAGTTCGAAGCCGAATTGCGAGAGGCGTTGCGCGGGCGGTGAGGGACCGACGATCGTGCGACGGCACCGCGTCCGATGCGCGCGAACGCCGCGCCTTGAACGTCTACCGCAGCATCTGACGCAGCGCATTGCGCAGCGTCGCCGGCCGGTACGGCTTCGGCAGGGCCATCGTGTGGGGGAAGCGTTCGGCGACCCCGAGCACGCGATCGTCGTCGTAGCCGCTCGACAGCAGGACCGGCAGCGACGGGAGCAGGCGGCGGATCTCCGCGAGCGTTTCGTCGGCCGTGCGTCCCGGCATCGAGAAATCGAGCAGGATCGCCGCGAACGCCGGCCCCGGCCGTCGCAACAGTTCGATCGCTTCGTCGCCGTCGCGGGCGGTGACGACGTCGAACCCGAACCGCGTCAGTAGCCCGGACGCGACGCGCCGGACGTCCGCTTCGTCGTCGACGACGAGGATGCGTCCCGAGCCCTGCCAGCGATCGGCGCTGACCTCGAGGTTGTCGTGATCGGGGGCCTGCGTCGACGCCTCGTCGAGACTCGGGAAGAACACGCGGATCGTCGTGCCGCGACCGATCGTGCTGTGCAGGTCGATCGCGCCGGAGTGGCCGCGCACGATGCCTTCGACCGCGGCGAGTCCGAGTCCGCGCGCCGACGGCTTCGTCGAGAAGAACGGTTCGAACGCGCGCGACAGGACGGCGTCGTCCATGCCGATGCCGTCGTCCTCGATCTCGAGGTACGCGAATCGACCGGGCTCGATGTCGGCGCCGAGGTACAGGCGGTCGAGCTGAGTGCGGGAGACGTTCGTCGCGCCGGTCGCGATGCGGATCGTCCCGCTGCGTTCGCGGCACGCTTCGGCCGCGTTCGTCACCAGGCTGATGACGATCTGGCGCAATTGCGCGCCGTCCCCGAGCACCAGCGTCGACGACTCCGACAACTCGAACGCGAGCTTCACGCGATGCGGGATCGCGGCCTCGAGCAACGCGACCATCTCGCGGCACAGGCTCGACAGCTCGATGCGCTCCTGGACGAACCGACCGCGCCCGGCGTACGCGAGGAGTTGTCGCGTCAGATCGGCCGCGCGCATCCCCGCTTGTTCGATGGTCTCGAGGTGCTCGCGGACCGGCGAATCGGCGGGCAGATCGAGCAGCGCGAGGTTCGCGCTGCCGAGGATGCCGAGCAGCAGGTTGTTGAAGTCGTGCGCGACGCCGCCGGCGAGGTAGCCGATGCTCTCGAGCTTCTGCGCATGCAGCGCCTGCGCGAGCATGCGGCGGCGTTCGGAGTCGGCGCGGCGGCTCTCGGTGCTCTCGGTCGCCGTGACGCCGACGCCGACGAGTTGGCCGTCGTGCGTGCGGATCGGGAAACACGCGGTCGACCAGTGCCGCACGACGCCGGGGTCGCGCGCGGTCTCGCCGGTGATCTCGTGATGCACGGTCGGGATGTCGGCCGCCATCGCGCGCTTCAACAGCGGTTCGATCGTCGGCCACAACGACGGCACGACTTCGGCAACCGGTCGACCGACGAACGAGGAGGCCGGGCCGCCGAGCAGCGCCGCGAGCGCTTCGTTGACGAACACGAAGCACAGGCCGGGATCGAGCACGCCGAGCCCGATCGGCGACGAGTGCATGAACGCGCGATTCAGCGCGACGGTCTCTTCGAGGCGCTTCGTCAGCGCCGAGAGTTCCGCGGTGCGTTCGGCCACACGCGACTCGAGCGCGGCGTTGGCGCCACGGAGTTGCTCTTCCGTCCGCTTGCGCCGGAAGAACTCCGGGACGTCCAATGGACGTGGCTGCGCATCGCGGCGCCGACCCTGGCGCGGAGTCTTGGTCGATCGAGCGAGGTGGTGCTCGATCCGATCCGGCGGCGCCATCACGAAGCTGCACGCGCGGTCGCCTCGCGCGCGACAGGTGATCTCGACGGCGACCAGCGGGATGCCGAAGCTCTGCTCGCACCATCCCGACGAGTAGCCGGCGTTCATGATGCAAACCGGCGTCGCCGTCGCGCGGCGGCTGCGGATCCACGCGTCCGCCTCGAACGAGTCGCGGTGTTCGTAGAGCAGCAGGAAGTCGTCGCCCGGGATCGGATTCGATCCGGGCAGGACGTCGACCGTCGCCCAACCGGCGAATGCGAAGTGGACCGGTCCGGCGGCGAGTCGATCGATCGGATCGACGACCCCGAGCCGCTCGTGGAAACTCGCCGCATCGGCCTTGCCGATCGTGTGCGACAGGTCGAACAGCAGGTTCGCCGCGACGCCCTGCGCTTCGACTTCGCCGCGATCGCCGTACAGCGACGCGACGACGTCGAAGAACTCCACCGACAGCGATGCGGCGCGCACGAGCACGTAGCGCTCGCCGGAGAGACTCAATTCGGCGTGCGTCGGATCGTGGCGGAACGCGGCGAACAAGCGGCGGACGAACGCCTCCGCGGTCTTGAACTTCGGCTCGAGCTCGCGCGGGATGCGCACCGTGCGCAGCGGAGCGGAGTCCGCGGGCTTCTTCGGTGCTCGCTTCGACGTCGACGCGTTCTGCGACGAGGATCGATCGGCCGGCTTCCGCTTCGGTCCGGCCGACACCCGAGGCTTCGCTGCAAGCCGACGACGCTTCGCGGGCGCCGGTTGCTTCTTTCTGCCCCTGCTCATGTCCGCTCCGGTGGAATCGGTCGCGGAGTCGTGCCGCGGCTCGATCTGGCGTTCGACCAGAGGGCGGGGAGCGTAGCCAATCGGGGACGACGTTCCACGGTCGGCACGCACGAGATCGAAGTTCGGGTCGGGGGCGCCTTCCGAACGCGGAACGACCCGCCCGGCGGTGAGGTCGCATCGGACCTCGCCCGCCGGCCGGGTCGTGACCGGCCGATGGTTCGGACCTTCGGCGAGGGGGTCAGCGCACCCCGATCGCGATGCTGACCGTGACGTCGCCGTGGGCCGCCGTCAGCAGGTAATTGTTCGGCTCGAGGTCGCCCGCGATCGACAGCAGCGACCAGCGCTCGCCGGCCGGCGGGGACAGCAGGACCTCGGTGTCGCCGTCGACCTCGACCTCGATGTCGCCGACCGCGGCGCCGACGCAGCCGCACGCCATCATCGTGCCGTCGCCGCCGGCCTCGGTGCTGAACGCGAACAGGCCGTCGATCCCGAACGGCGGGTACGGCGCGGCGTCGAACGTGATGTCGGTGAGGCTCGCGCGGCGCAGTTCGCCCGGCGCGGCGACGAAGTACTGGATCGAGATCCCGTCGCCCTTCACGCGCTTCGCCATCCGCGCGATGCGGCGCTCGACGCGCTCGACCTGCTTCGCGAGGACCTTCTGCGCGCCGTCGTAGAACTGGTCGAGCGGTCCGCCGGTGCCGCTGTAGAACGCGGACGGGTAGGTCCCGTCGTAGTCGTCGCCTTCCGCGTACGCCTGCAGCGCCGCCGACGCGTCGACGTGGAACTCCGACCACGCGGTGTCCATCGCCTCGCGGACCGCTTCTTGCATCGTGTCGTACGCGGTCACGACGTCCTGGAAGTCGACGAACGTCGACGAGCCCTCGTCGACGACGTCTTCGTACAGCTCGACGGCGTCGAAGAACGCCGCGGTCGGCTCCTGCATCGCGTTGCGCATCTCGAGCAGGTGGACCCGCTTCGCGTCGCGCAGGGCCTTCGTCGCTTTCGCGGCCGAGATCGGTTCGAGGGGCACGTTCGCGGACGCGACGGCGCCCGAACTCAAGACGGCGAGGGTCGCCATCGCGACCAGACGGGCAGTGCGCATGAGGAGTCTCCGGTGGTGCTCGATCGAAGGTGCGAAGTTGGAGGGGGCCGAGACGCTCGACGAGTTCGCGGAGGTCGCGAACGTCGCCGCACGACGCGGCGGGGAGAGGATCGGAATCGCGAGGGGGCGACTGTTGCGTGAACTTCCGGAGCGGGCCGCGAAAGACCGAACTCTTGCCGTGCGCGGACGGCACGTGGTGCTGCGAGACGGTATGGTCTGCGCCGCATGCGTCTTCGGCCTTGGTGGATCGGTCTCGTCGCGCTGGGTGTGGCGGCTCGCGTGTTCGCGGTCCTGGCGAACGACGTGCCCCACGGGGACGTGCATCTCGACGCATTGACGTTGGGCGCGCTGTGGGACGGCCGCGGCTTCACGACCCCGCTCGAACGCTCGATCGAGCTCTATCCGCGTGAGTCGATCGGCGGCGGCTATCCGCTCGACCAGCACCCGCCGTTGTCGATCGTGCTGGGCGCGGCGTTCCCGATCGGCGGCGACCCCTACTTCGCGCTGCAAGTCGTGTCGCTGATCGCGGGATTCCTCGGGCTCGTGCTGACGCACCGGCTCGCGCGGAGGATCCTCGTCGACGTCGATCCGTGGCTCGCGACCGCGCTCGTCGGCGCGTCGTTCGCGCTGGCCGACTTCGCCGGCAACGGGTCGGTGTACACGCTGCACGGCACGCTGACGCTGGCGGCGATCACCGCGTTGTCGGCGCGGACCGTGCGTGCGAGCGCGATCGCGGGGGCCCTCGCCGGGCTGGCCTACTTGACGAACTACCAGGCGCTGCCGCTCGTCGCCGTGCTGTGCGTCGGGCTGTTCGTCGAGCGTCGACGGCTGGCCGTGCCGGGCTCGTGGCCGCGTGCGGTCGCCGCGGTCGTGTTCGGGTTCGTCGTCGTCGCCGCCCCGTGGTGGATCCGCAACGTCGTCGTGTTCGGCGAACCGACGTTCTCCGTGAACCCGCTCTACCTGAAGGCCAAGCTCGGTTACGTCGCGACGTTGGCCGAGTGGAACGGCACGACGCTGGTGACGCTGACGAAGCCCGCGCTGGCGGCGCTGGTGAAGGCGTGGCTCGTGATCGCCAAGGGCAACGCGAGGTTCGTCGCCGAGCAGAGCGCGTTCTGGCTGGCGACGCTGGCGCCGCTGTCGATCGTCGGAGCGTGGTTCGCGCTGCGCCCGCGCCGCGATGCGTCGACGTACGGGCTGCTCGAGCGTCGGCTACTCGCGCTGGTCGTCTGCGCCCACCTCGCGGTGATGCTGGCGTGGCCGCTCTGCAAGTTCCGGTACCTGATCCCGTGGTTCTTCCCTGTGATCCTGCTCGCGGTCAGCGCGATCGACCAACTGCGGGGTCGGCGGGGCGGTTGGATCGCGCTCGCGGTCGTTCCGTTCCTCGCGCTGCAGGCGGTGCTCGCCGTCGCGTCGGTGACCTTCACGACCTACGACGACGGCATCCTCGCCCGCGACGCGACCGGACAGCGGGGCGGTGAGATCGCGGATCGCGCGAAGCAGCAACAGCTCGGGTCGGCCGCCATCGGGATCGCGGCGCTCCAGGCCGAATGCGTCGTCGCCGACATCGAACTCGCGATCCACCTGCGCGAAGCGGGCCTGACGACGCGCGTCGTCCAGGCGCCGCAGCTCGGACCCGGGATGCTCGCCGACGTCGTGCGCCGCGTCCAAAGAGTGCACGGGGCGACGCACATCCTCGCGCTGACCGCCGCCGACGCCCTCCTTTATGGGCAGGAGCTGGGAGCGACCGAGGTCTTCCGAACGGACGACGAGGTGGGGACGACGGTGCTCCTCAAATTGCAGTAGGCAGTTTTCTGAGCCCGACCGGCGTCCAGACGTTGGATTCGCGCCCGGATCGCCGTCTCAAGCGGCGCCCGATCTCCTCGAACCCTGCCGCACCAGCCCGGGGCGTCCTCGGTCGGGGGAGCCTCCGCACTTCGGGTCGGCCGCCGGCCGGCGATTCAAGTCGGCGCCGTCCGCGTTCCGAATGAATCGCGGTCAACTCCCTTGCCGCCCCTCGGGGTCAGGGATAAGCTGCCCCGCCTTTTTTCGTCCGGGTCGCCCGACACGCGGCCCCCACACCGTTCGTTCGATCCCCCCTCGAAACCCGGGTCCCCCGTCATGTCCATCACGTTGTCCATCGTCGCATTCGTGGTCTCACTGGCCGCCGTCGGTTATGCGTTCCTGTTGTTCACCGACATCATGCAGAAGTCGGATGGCGACGCGAACATGAAGCGGATCGCCGGCTACATCCAGCAGGGCGCGAAGGCGTTCCTCGTCACCGAATACAAGGTGCTCGCCGGCTTCCTCGCGCTGGTCGCGCTCGTGCTGATCTGGAACGACCAGAAAGCGACCGCGATCGCGTTCGTCACCGGTGGCGCGCTGTCCGCGATCGCCGGCTACTTCGGCATGCACACCGCGACGCGCTCGGCCGTCCGTACGACCGAAGCGGCGAAGACGGGTCTCGGCGCGGCGCTGCGCATCGCGTTCCAGTCGGGCATGGTGATGGGCCTGACGGTCGTCGGCCTCGGCCTCGCCGGGGTCTGCGTCTTCTATTGGTTCCACTCGGAGAACCCGAGCGTCATCTTCGGCTACTCGTTCGGCGCGTCGTCGATCGCGCTGTTCGCGCGCGTCGGCGGCGGCATCTACACGAAGGCCGCGGACGTCGGCGCCGACCTCGTCGGCAAGGTCGAGGCGGGCATCCCCGAGGACGATCCGCGCAACCCGGCCGTCATCGCGGACAACGTCGGCGACAACGTCGGCGACGTCGCGGGCATGGGCGCGGACCTGTTCGAGTCGTACGTCGGCGCGATCATCGCGACGATGGTCCTCGGCATGGATCTGATCCACGAGGCGAAGGCGGACCCCGCGCAGAACTCGTACCTGATCATCCTGCCGATCATCCTGTGCGCGATCGGCACCCTCGGTTCGATGTTCGGCCGCAAGTTCGTCTACACCGAAGACGAGACGAAGCTCGGACAAGCGCTGCACAAGGGTCTGTGGGTCGCTTCGGCCGTGTTCGCCGTCGGCGCCGCGATCGCGTGCGCGTTCCTCGACGACACGATCCTGAAGTCCGCGGGCACCACAGCCGGCTTCGAAGGCGGCTGGACGAAGTGGGGTGTCTACCTCGCCGTGATCTCGGGCCTCGTGCTCGGCGTCTTGGTCGGCATCATCACCGAGCACTACACGACGACGGCCCGCAAGCCGGTGCGCGAGATCGCGCGTCAGTCGCTGACCGGTTCGGCGACGAACCTGATCCAGGGCCTGGCGACGGGCATGGCGTCGACGTGGGCGCCGCTCGTGCTGATCGCGCTGGCGACGCTGCTGTCGTACAAGCTCGCCGGCATCTACGGCGTGTCGATCGCCGCGGTCGGCATGCTGTCGACGCTCGGCATTTCGCTCGGCGTCGACGCGTACGGCCCGGTGGCCGACAACGCGGGCGGCATCGCCGAGATGACGCACCAGGATCCGTCGGTCCGCAAGCGCACCGACTCGCTGGACGCGGCCGGCAACACGACGGCGGCGATCGGCAAGGGCTTCGCGATCGGTTCGGCCGCGCTGACCGCGCTGGCGCTGTTCCAGTCGTTCCTCGTCGTGTCGCACCTCGACATGAAGGCGCTGTCGCTGACCAACGCCGACGTCGTCGCCGGCCTGCTGATCGGCGGCATGCTGCCGTTCCTGTTCGCGTCGATGGCGATGCTGGCCGTCGGCCGCGCGGCGAACGCGATGATCGAAGAGGTCCGTCGCCAGTTCAAATCGATCCCCGGCCTGATGCAGGGCACGGCGGAGCCGGAGTACGGCAAGTGCGTCGCGATCTCGACCCAGGGTGCGATCAAGGAAATGATCGTGCCGGGCGTGCTCGCGGTCCTCGCGCCGGTGCTGATCGGCAAGCTCCTCGGCCTCGCGGCTCTCGGCGGCGCGCTCGCGGGCGCGACGGTCACGGGCGTGCTGGTCGCCATCTTCATGGCGAACGCCGGCGGCGCGTGGGACAACGCCAAGAAGTACATCGAAGGCGGTGAGCACGGCGGCAAGGGCTCGGACGCGCACAAGGCCGCGGTCGTCGGCGACACGGTCGGTGACCCCTTCAAGGACACGGCCGGTCCGGCGATCAACATCCTCATCAAGCTGATGAGCGTCGTGTCGATCATCGCGGCCCCGATGTTGGTCTGATCCAGTGCCGAAGCCCGACGAGGCCCTGGAGCTGGCGCGCAACTGCGCGCGGATCTGCGACGACCGCAAAGGCGAGGACATCGAACTCCTCGACGTTCGCGACGCGTTGAAGATCGCCGACTACTTCGTGATCGTGACCGGCAAGAACTCGCGCCACCTGCGCGCGATGGCGGACGAACTGCGGCGCACCGCGCGCGCCGCAGGCGTCCGCGTGCCGCGCGAGGAAGGCCGGGCCGAGGACGGGCGCTGGGTGCTGGTCGATTTCGGCGACACGATCGTCCACCTGTTCGATCCGGAAGCGCGCCGCTTCTACGACATCGAGCACCTGTGGGGCGACGTGCCGCGCGTCCAATGGAGCGGAGAGAAGTCGGCCTGAACGGACGTGCTCGGCCCGCGGGCTTCGCGCTCGCGGGCGAACGCACACCTGAAACTTGACGACAGTCGCGCCTCGGGCCATGGACTCATCCGGCCCGAGGCGCTTTGCTTTCGACTGCCGTTCCGCCGATGAGAGGACCCATGAGCCAGATCCAATGGCGCGAGTGGGGCGACGCTGCCTTCGCCGAGGCCAAGAGCCTCGGCCGGCCGATCCTGTTGTTCCTGCAGGCGGCGTGGTGCCGCTATTGCCGGCGGATGATCTCCGAGTCGTTCGCGGACCCCGGCGTGGTCGAACTCGCGACCGCGCAGTACGTGCCGGTGTGCGTCGACAAGGACCGGCGCCCCGAGGTCAACGAGCGCTACAACGTCGGCGGCTGGCCGTCCGTCTGCGTGCTGACCGACGACGGCGAACTGGTCACCGGCAACACCTACCTCGGCGCCGACGATCTGCGCGACTTCCTCGCGCGCGTCGCCCGGTACTGGTCCGAGAACCAGGAACACATCGCGTCGACGATCCGCGCTCGCATCGAGCGCGAGCAGGTCGACGCCAGCAAGCGCCGCAAGCGCGCGGGACAGATCGACGCGCTGATCGTCGATCGCGTGATCGGCGCGATCCTCGGCGACTTCGACACCGAGTACGGCGGCTTCGGCACCGGGCAGAAGTTCCCGCACGCCGAGTCGATCGACTTCGCGTTGCTGCACTTCGAGCAGACCGGCGACGCGCGGTTGCGGGACGTCGTCGAGAAGACGCTGACGGCGATGGCGGAGTCCCCGCTGCACGACGTCGAGGAGGGCGGCTTCTTCCGCTACTCGACGACCCGCGATTGGCGGACGCCGCACACCGAGAAGCTGCTCGAGACCAACGTCGGCCTGCTGCGCAACTTCCTCGAGGCGTTCCAGATCCTCGAGCGCAAGGACTACCGCAAGGTCGCCGAACGCATCGTGATGTACCTGCGGACGCATCTGCGTCATCCGGAACTGCCGGCGTACTTCGGCTCGCAGGATTCGGACGACGACTACTACGCCCGGGCGCTGGTGCAGCGCCGCACTCTGCGCGCGCCGGCCGTCGACCGGACGCTGTACGTGAACTGGAACGCGGCCGCGGCTTCGGCGCTGTTCAAGGCGTCGGCCGTGCTCGACGACGCGTCGTGCGCGCGCAACGCGACCGACCTCGTCGACTGGCTGCTCGAGGAGTGCTATTCCCCGGGCCGCGGGATGTACCACTACCACGACGGTCACGGGCGCCACATCCTCGGCCTGCTGACGGATCAGGCGTACATGCTGCGCGCGCTGCTGCACGCGACGCAGTACACCGGCGAGCGACGCTATCTCGAGGTCGCCGAAGACCTGCTCGCCACGCTGATGACGAAGCACGCGGCGCCCGAAGGCGGGTTCTTCGACCTGCCCGCGGACGCGCGCGGTCCGGGCGGGCTGCGGCGGCGCAACGTGTCGATCCTCGAGAACTCGCTGATCGCCGAGGCCTGCCTCCGCACGTACTACCTGACGCAGAAGGACGCGTACCTCGAGGCCGCGCGCCGCGCGCTGCTCGTGTTCACGGAGGACTACCACCTCTACGGCTACTTCACGGCCGGGTACGCACGTGCCGTCGACCTGTTCCTCCACGCACCGGTGCACGCGGTGATCGTCGGCAAGCGCGGCGACGCGGCGACCGATGCGATGGTGGCCGGTGCGACGCGGCTCTACCTGCCGAGCAAGCTCGTCCAGGTGCTCGATCCGTCGCTCGACGAAGACTTGCTGACGCGCTTCGAGTTGCCGCGCGAACCGACGCCGACCGCGTACGTCCACGTGCGACGGACGCACGTTGGTTCGGCGACCGACGCCGATCAGCTCGTCGCGTTGATGAAGAAGGCCGCCGAGGGAGCGCGATGAACCGGCTCGTCGCGCGCGTGCGGATCGGCAAACGCAAGCGCGTCGCGCTGGTCCGCGTCGATCGGCAGGACCTCGTGAAGGGGCGAGCCGTCGTCATCCGCAGCGAACACGGCACCGAACTCGCGACGCTGCTCGAGACGCCGCGGGATCCCGACGCGGTGGCCGTCTCGCAGGCGGTCGATCCGATGCGGCTCGATCCGCGTGCGTTCTGGGAGTGGGTGCAGGGCGAGCGCGTCGCCGCGACGGCCGCGCCGGTGGCCCGGGACGCCGACGACGCGAAGGACGTCGAGCGCGTGGAGTTCCTGCGCGCGGCGTCGACGGACGACGTCGATCGGGCGAACCTGCTGCTCGAGCACGACGAAGGCGGCGAGTTCGAAGCGTTCCGCTCGTTGGTCGAGCGGCTGAACGTCCCACTCAAACCGGTGCAGGTCGAGCACGTCCTCGGCGGCGAGTCGATCCTGTTCTTCTTCGCGTCCGAGGATCGCGTCGATCTGCGCGAACTGACGCGCCAACTCCAAGCGCGCTTCCGCACGCGCGTCGAGTTGCGCCGCATCAACCCGCGCCAAGCGGCAGCGATGAGCTGCGGCGTCGGCGTCTGCGGCCAGGAGCTGTGCTGCTCGACGTGGTTGAAGGTCCTGAAGCCGGTGACCGCGCAGATGGCGAAGGACCAAGCGCGACCGTCGTCCGGCGACGGCAACCTCGGCGTCTGCGGTCGGCTGAAGTGCTGCCTGCGCTACGAGCTGCAAGACGACGGCCAGGGCGGCTGCGGCAAGAACGGTTCGTGCGGGAGTCACTGACGCCGCTGCTCGACCGGCGCCGGCGGCCGTGAACCCATCACGGCCTCTGAAATCGATCGCCTCGCGATCGGGACGCCGCCTCGGACACCTGGTCGATCAGTCGTCCGTCCACGCCTCGGCGACCAGACCGCGCGCGCGACACGCCGCGACGAGTTCGGTCGCGTCGCCATGCACGGCGATGATCCGCTTCGCCTGCGATTCCTCGATGCTGCGCATCAGGCCGTTCCAATCGGCGTGGTCCGACAGCACGAATCCTCGGTGGTAGCCGCGGCGTTCGAGTTCGGCGGGATCGAGCATCCAGCCGCTCGCGAACCCGGTCGCCGCATCGGCGAAGCGCCGCAGCGGGCGCAGACCGTGGAGCTGCGGCGGCAGCAGCACGAGGTCGCCCTCGAACCGATACGACTTCGGCCGTTGGTCGAGCGCGGTGGTCTCGAGCATCGCGATGCCGGCGTCGCGGTAGATCGCGATCAGCGCCATCATGTGCGGATGGACGAAGACTCCGCGGTCGGTGTGCTTCGTCAGTTCGGCGAGCAGCCGCTGCGTCTTGCCGAGCGGATACGTGAACAGCAGCGACGTCCGTCCCGCGGCCGCGTTGTCCATCCACCACGCGTACACGTCGCGCGCGACGATCGCTCCGTCCTCGAACGCGAAGCGCGGATGCGCGAACGTCGCTTCGGTGACGAACGTGTCGCACGGCACGACTTCGAACGGTGGACACGTCGGATCCGGCTGGCGCTTGTAGTCGCCCGAAACGACCCACACGCGGCCCTCGTGCTCGATGCGCACCTGCGCCGAGCCGAGGATGTGACCCGACGGATGGAACGACACGCGCGTGGCGCCGAGCTGCACGACCTGTCCGTACGGAATGCCTTCGATCTTGCGCGCACCGCGCGTTCGCTCCCGCACCAGCGGCAGTGACGGCAACGAGCAGACGTAGCGCGAACAGCCCGAACGCACGTGATCGCCGTGCGCGTGCGTGATCACGGCGAGATCGACGCGGTGGTGGGGATCGATGAAGAATCCGCCCACCGGGCAATGCAGTCCCGAAGATGACGGGACGATGAGGTCGGGCGGGCTCGTCACGCGGATTTCCTCGGTCGAAGGGCGCTGGAGACTATCGCGGTCGGCGGTAGAAATGGGCGCCCATGGAACGAACCGGACACATCCGCAGGATCGCGGGAATGTGCGCGATCGCTGCCGCAGTCGCGTGGTGGATCCCCCCGAGCGACGTCGTCGAGCTCGTCTGCGACCAGAGCGAAGTCCTCGTCGGTCGCTACTCCGAGAACCGCTTCTTCGTGAACCTGCTGACGTCGCTGCCGCTCGCGCTGATCGGCGGATTGCTGGTCTCGCGCGTGCGCTTCGATCGGCTGTTCGCGTTCAAGGCGATCGCGGTCGCGCTCGGCGCGCTGCTCGCGTTCGTCGTCGTCGACGTCGCGCTGCGGTTCGCGCGCGACGCGCGCTACGAGGAGACCGATATCGCGTCGGCGCGCGCCGCGGCACCGCAGGGTCCGCAGGGCAAGAAGCCGATCGAATGGCCGCACGATTGGGAAGGCGGCTCGATCAAGCGACGCCCGCCGAACACGGTCTACGAGAACATCGCGACCCGCGACCGTCCGCCCGGCGGTCTGACGTACCCGAATCGGCCGGCCGGCTACCTCGACGGCAAGCGACGGTTGGTGACGCTGACGGTCGACGAGCGCGGCTTCCGCAATCCTCCCGGCCGCCAGCAGTCCGAGATCGTCGTGCTCGGCGACTCGTTCGCCGAAGGCTCCGAGATGACCGACGCCGACGTGTGGCCGAGGCTGCTCGAGCGTGAGCTCGGCCGGCCGGTCTACAACCTCGGCATCTCCGGCGGCTCGCCCCGGCACAGCGTCAACAACCTGCTGGCGTTCGCCGACGAACTCGCGCCGAAGGTCGTGCTGTGCCTCGTCTACGAAGGCAACGACTTCAAGGTCCACAAGGCCGACGAGAAGATCTCGCGCGGCAAGGCGATCTACGACGTCGCGCAGGAGGCGGTGAAGGACTCGCCGGTGATCAAGCGGCTGCGGTCGTGGCTCGTCGACACGTTCGAAGACGTGCGCTCCGACGCGCCGATCCCGGGTTGGGATTCGATGGCGTGGATGCCGGTCGCGTTGCGCTTCGGTGGCTCCACGTCGCACGTCGCGTTCAAGCCGAATCGCGTCGAGCGGCTCTACGTCACCGAGGACGAGTTCGCGCGATCGAAGGGTTGGGCACACACCGTCGACGCGTTGCGCGCGTTGAAGGAAGCGTGCGCGTCGCGCGGGGCGCGGCTCGTGTTCGTGTTCGCGCCGGACGCGCCGCACGTCGTGCTGCCGCTGGTGGCGGACGAGATCCCCGCGGAGGGACTGCATCGCTTCGCCGACATGGAGTTGTCGCGACTGCCGCCGCCCGCCGAGTTCAAGCAGCGGTTCTTCGAGCGCGTCGAGTCGCAGGAGCGCGTGTTCGCGCGCTACTGCGCCGACGAAGGCATCGAGTTCGTCTCGCTGACCGAACCGCTGCGCGACGCGATCCGTCGGGGCGAGCAGGTGTACTTCACCTACGACCAGCACTGGTCGCCGCTCGGCCACGTCGTCGCGGCGAACGCGATCGCGGCCTATCTGCGCGCGCAGCCCTGATCGGCGTCAGATCGCCAGTTCGACGTGCGCGACCGCCGTCGCGCCGGCGTCGTCGCGGCGGACCGTCAGCACGACGATGCGGCCGAACTCGGTCTCGGGCAGGTTGCCGGCTGCATCGAGGTCGCGCAGCGTGACCCCGAATCCCGCGGCGAGCTTCGGCACGAGGTTCGAGTGCGACGCGGCGATCGTCAGCGCGGACGTGCCGTTCCGCAGTTCGCGCAGCCACGCGTCGACGTCGGCGGCCGGCACGACGTCGATCGTCGCGCCCGACGCCGCGGCGAGCGGTTCCAGCGTCTGCTGCGTGCGCTTCATCTCGGAGGCGACGAGGCGCGGTGTTCCGGCGCGCGCGAACAGCGCCGCGAAGCGCGTCGCCCGAGCGCGCCCGGCCTCGGACAGCGATGGGTTGCGCGGGTCGTCGTCGCCTTTCTCGGCGTGACGCAGCAGCACGATCGTCGCGTGGCGGACGTTCGATTCGGCTTCCGCGAATGCGTGTGACGCGCCCAAGGCGAACGGCGCCGCGACGAGCAGCGCCCGGCGGGAGATGTCGTGAGGAGTGGTCATGGAGCGATTCCCGATTGCTGGCTCGCGGCATCGACGACGTTCGACAGCAGCATCGCGACGGTGACCGGACCGACGCCGCCCGGCACCGGCGTGATCGCGGCGCAGCGATCGACGAGTGCGTCGAAATCGCAGTCGCCGACGAGTCGGTAGCCCTTCGGTGCCGTCGGATCGTCGACGACGTTGGTGCCGACGTCGACGACGATCGCGCCGTCCCCGACCATGTCGCGCGTGACGAACCGAGGCCGCCCGATCGCGGTGACGAGGATGTCGGCGGCGCGCGTGTGCTTCGCCAAATCGCGCGTCCCGGTGTGGCACAGCGTGACGGTCGCGTTCGCGCCGCTCTCCTTCTG
>JAEUIB010000842.1 GCA_016795255.1 Planctomycetota bacterium | reverse complement strand
CTCGCGGCCGTCGCGATCGAACGTCGCCGCTTCGCCGCCGACCTCGATCGCATCGACGTCGAGGCCGACCAGATCGAGATGGAACAGCGACAGGTCGCTCGTCGCGCGCATGCGGATCGCGGCGACGCCCTTCAGCGCGTTCGCCGACGGCTCGATCGTCAGATCGAGTTCGTAACTCAGCACGTCGATGCCGGCGTTGCCGTAGCCCGGGTAGTAGGCATCCCCGACGCCGGCCGGATCCGACGCCACCAGCGCGAGCAGACCACTCCCCAGGACCGCGATGAAACCCATGGGACCTCCGCCGCCCGCGCGGCAATCGCTTCCGACCGGCAGGGCCCGGGCGGAAATCCTTTCCTGCGTCGCAGCCCGGTCCGGCCGCGAACGAGCACGTGGGCGGCCACTCTAACCACCGAACTGCGCGCCGCTTCGGATGCGTCCCCCCGATTTCGACGGCGATTGGCACCGGGTTCGCCATGGAAGACCGGACCCTCAGGAGATCGTCATGGACAGCGGATCACTTCATGCAGCGGCGGCGCTCGACGTCCTGAGCCGCATGCACGACGTGCGTGCGCAGAACATCGCCAACGCGGACACGACCGGCTACCGCCGCCGTGTCGCGACGGCCGATGCGTTCTCGAACTCGCTGCGCAAGGCGTCCGGCATGACGCTGCCGGACCTCGCCGAGGACGTCGACTTCACGCAGGGTGAACTCAAGCCGACCGACTCGCCGAACGACCTCGCGATCTCGGGCCCCGCGTTCTTCGCGCTCGAGACCCCGCAGGGCACGCGCTACACGCGCAACGGTGCGTTCAACACGAACGCCGAGGGTTTCCTGGTCGCGGCCGACGGCGCGCGCGTGCTCGGTCAGGGCGGTCCCATCCAGGTCGATCCGACGCAAGGACCGATCTCGGTCCAGGCCAGCGGCTCGATCATCCAGAACAACGCCGAGGTCGGCCGGCTGAAGCTCGTCGAGTTCGGCAACGTCCGCAAGCTGGTCGCCGATCGCGACGGGCGCTTCCGCGAGGACGCCGGCAGCGATCCGCGCGACGCCGGGACGTCGACGGTCCAGCAGGGCTACCTCGAGCGCGCGAACGTCAACGTCATCGACGAGATGGTCCGCATGATCGCCGGCTTCCGCGCGTTCGAAGCGGCGCAGAAGGCGCTGACCAGCATCGACCGCGTCCGCCAGGAAGCGACGAACCCGCGCGGCTGACGCGCCGCGACGCACGGCACCACGACACGCAACGACATCGAGACGCGAACGGAACACGAGTCAGGAGTACCCAACGATGATGAAGGCTCTGTACACGGCGGCGACGGGCATGAAGGGCCAGCAGATGACGGTCGACGTCATCTCGAACAACATCGCCAACGTCAACACGTCCGGGTTCAAGCGCAGCCGCGTGAACTTCCAGGACCTGCTGTACGTGAACCTGCAGAAGCCCGGCGACTCGTCGATCGGCGTCCAGAGTCCGACCGGACTCGAGATCGGCTCCGGCGTGCGCGCGGTGTCGACGACCCGCGTGTTCACGCCCGGCGTCATGGAAGGCACGAACCGCGAACTCGACGTCGCGATCATGGGCGACGGGTTCTTCCAGGTCACGATGCCGGACGGCACGACCGGCTACACGCGCGACGGCTCGTTCCATCTCGACTCGCAGCTGCAGATGGTCACGTCGCAGGGCTACCGCATCGAGCCCGCGATCACGGTGCCCACCGACACGCAGTCGGTGTCGATCGGCGCCGACGGCGTCGTCACCGTGACGACCGCCGCGAGCCCGGACGCGCCGACGCAGGTCGGCACGATCCAGCTCGCCCGCTTCGCGAACCCGTCGGGTCTCGAGGCGTCCGGCACGAACATCCTGCGCACCTCGGCCGCGTCGGGCACCCCGACGCCGGTCACGCCCGGCACCGAAGGCACCGGCGCGCTGTCGCAGTACTACCTCGAACGCTCGAACGTCGACGTCGTGTCGGAGCTCGTGAACCTGATCGTCGCGCAGCGCGCGTACGAAGTGAACTCGCGCGCGATCCGGACCGGCGACGAGATGCTGAGCCAAGTCAACGGGCTGGTGCGCTGATGTCGCTGCTCGCCGCACTCTGCGTCCTGGTGTCGACGATCGGCGCCGAGGCCGCGCCGCTGCAGATCGCGCTGCGCCCCGACGCGTTGGTGCGCGGCACGCGGATCGAACTCCGCGACGTCGTCACCACCGCCAACGCGGCGACGCTGCCGGACGCGACGCTCGCGTTCGACCTCGGACGTTCGCCGTCGCCCGGCTACGCGCGCTCCATCACCGCGGATGCGGTGAAGCTCGCGCTCGCCGGCACGACGATCCAATGCTCCGGCGCCGCCGAGTGCCTGGTCCGCACCGAGACCGCGACGATCAAGGCCGACGAACTGCTGGCGTGCGCCGAAGCGTTCCTGCGCAAGAACGTCGCGCCGCCCGCCGACGCGCAGATCGAAGTCCAGCGCGCGCCGTTCGACACCCAGGTCCCCCACGGCCGCGACGGCCGCGAGCTGCGGCCGCGCTTCCACACCGGGACGACCGGCCGCGGCCCGATCTCGATCGACGTCGACGTGCTCGTCGACGGCAAGCTGCAAGTCGTCGTGCCGCTGACGTTCCTGGTCCGCACGTTCGCGCAAGTCCACGTGCTCGCCGAATCGCTGCAGAAGGGCGACGTCCTCGACGCGCGCCACCTGCGCGTCGAACGGGTCGAGACCACCAGCGTCAACGGCCGCGCGTTCGTCGATCCGAAGGCGTTCCTCGGCCAAGTCGCACTGCGACCGCTCGCGGCCGGCTCGCCGCTGACCGCCCGCGACTTCGCGGCGCCGATCATCGTGCAGAAGAACTCGACGGTGACGATCGTGTTCGCGCGCGGGCAGCTGCGCGCCGAAGCGTTCGGCATCGCGAAGAACTCGGGCGCGCTCGGCGACGCCGTCCAAGTCGAGAACCAGACCACGAAGCGCGTCGTCGTCGGCCGCGTCGCCGGCCCCGGCGTCGTCCAACTCAATCCATGAGCACCCCCGTGAGGCACAC
>JAEUIB010000840.1 GCA_016795255.1 Planctomycetota bacterium | reverse complement strand
ATCGCGGCCTCGAGCCGCACGTCGGCGTCGCCGCGGTCGACGAGCGCCGTCGCGAACTCGGTGATCGAGTCCATCGCGAAGCTGTGCGAGGCCATGAACGCGAGCTTCTGCGCGACCGCCTCGTGCTTGCCGATCGGCGCGCCCCATTGGACGCGTTCCTTGGCCCACATGCGCGCGATGCGCAACGCCGAGCGCGCGACGCCCGAGCAGCACGCCGGCAACGTCAAGCGCCCCGAGTTCAGCGTGATCAGCGCGAGCTTCAGGCCCTTGCCTTCACCCCACAGCACGTTCTCGTCGGGAACGAACACGTTCTCGAACACGAGCACGCCGTTCTGGATCGAACGCAGGCCCATGAACTGGCAGCGGTGCTCGACCGAGATGCCCTTCCACGCGCGCTCGACGATGAATGCGGTGATGCGCTTCTTCTCGCGGCCGTCGACCATCTCGGACGGCGTGCGCGCCATCACGATCAGGATGTCGGCGATCGGGCCGTTCGTGCACCACAGCTTCTTGCCGGAGATCAGCCAGCCCTTGCCGTCGGGCGAGCGCACCGCGTGCGTCTCCATCTTGGCCGGGTCGGAGCCGACGCCGGGCTCGGTCAGCGCGAACGCCGACAGCTCGCCCTTCGCGAGGCGCGGGAACAGGCGGGCCTTCTGTTCGTCGTTGCCGAACATCTTCAGCGGGTTCGGGACGCCGATGCTCTGGTGCGCGGACAGCCACACGGCGGTCGACGCGCAGTAGCTCGCCGCGCGCGAAACCACGCGGTTGTAGTTGGCCTGCGAGAAGCCCTTCCCGCCGTACTTCTCCGGGATCTTCAGCGCGAACGCGCCCATCTCGATCAAGCCGTCGATGACGTCTTGCGGCATGACTCCGTCGCGGTCGGCTTTCTCCGCGTCGTGGTGCGTCAGCAGGAAGCGTTCGAGCTCGGCCGCGAACGCTTCGCCCTTCGCGCGGTCCGCTTCGGGTTGCTCGGGGTACGGGAACACGAGATCCGGGTCGAAGGTCCCCGCGAACAACGACGCGGCGAAGCTCGGATGGCTCCACTGGTGCTCGCGCGCGGATTCGGCGACGTCCATCGCCTCCTGGCGTTCCTTGTCGTGGTGGGTCGTCATCGGGAACTCCAGTTCCAAAGTTAGGACGAGCGGCATTCGCTCCGGCGCTACGGATGCCTTATAGGAGCGCCACGTCGGTTGCCGCTCGGGTCCCGCACGTGGCATACCGCCGCGATCGGTTTCGACCCGATCGACGTCGATCCTTGAGGAGCCGAACGGCTGCCGTTGGAAGGTTGGGCGATGAACGGGGGGTTCATGTTCCGTCGCGGAATCGTGATTGCACTGCTCGTCGCGGTGAGCACGTGGAGCGTCGGTTGCGGCTCGACGCAGCGGATCGCGCCGCAGAAGCACGTGCCGGTCGCGAAGCGCCCGACACCGCCTCCGGCGACGTCGACCCCGAAGGTCGCGTCGACTCCGCCGGCCAAAGCGCCCGTCACGTCGGCGCCGGCGAAGCCCGCACCGTCCGCGCCGACCTCGACTGCGCCGACGACGCCGCGCGGTGACCTCGTCGGCGCGCGCATCGTCGTCGACGCCGGCCACGGCGGCACCGACCCGGGGACGAAGGGGCTGTCGAGTGCTCCGGAGAAGACGATCACGCTGTCGATCGCGAAGGAGCTGGCCGCGGAACTCGAGGATCGCGGCGCCCGCGTGACGATGACGCGCACGCGCGACGTGTTCATCGAGTTGGAACGCCGCGCCGCGACCGCCGACAAGACCAGCGCGGATCTGCTGGTGTCGGTCCACGCCGACTCGCACGCCGACCGTTCGATCGCCGGCGCGACCATCTACATCGCGCGGGGCGCGACGGCGCGCAGCAAGCGCGTCGCCGATGCCGTCCTGCGCAGCTTCAAGGCCGCGGGCATCGCGACGCGCGGCGTCCGCAACGCCGACTTCCGCGTGCTCGCCGGGCATCGGCGGCCTTCGATCCTCGTCGAGTGCGGCTACCTGACGAATCCGACCGACGCGAAGAACCTCGGCAGCGAGGCGTACCGCGACAAGATCGCGACGGTCATCGCGAGCGGCATCGCCGACGGGATTTGACCGAAGGGTCGACGATCGAGGACTCGACGATCGAGGGTCGCACGCGTCGCCCGCCGACCGCGGCGTGCGTCACGGCGTCGGCGACGGCATGCCGCCGCGCACGAGCCGGACGACCAGGCTCGCGCGAGCGTCGAGCCCGTCGACGCCGCGCGCCGTCCTGCCCGCGTCGCCGAACAAGTGCGAGTACGCGAACAGGCAATAGTGCGGCGTCTCGCGGCGCGACAACACGAGCTGCGTCTCGATGACGTCGATGCCGCGCTTCGGATCGATCTGGATGCCCTGGACGAACGCGACGTCGGAATCGCGCGTCGCGGCTCCCCACGCGCTCGCGCGCGTGCGGAACTGCGGGATCTCGGCGGTGTAGTTCATCGGGAACACGGCGTCGACCAGCTCTTCGTCGACCCAGCGCCGGCTCTCGCGTTGGTGTTTGTCCTGCGGACCTTCGGGACTCGATCCGACCGCTGCGGTCAGCACGACGTCGCGGCCCGACGCGTCGATCATCGCGCCGATCGCGCGCACGAGGTGCGTGACCTGTTCGGCCTTCCACGCGCGCCACGCCGCGAGGTCGTCGTCCGGCGCCTTGCCGGTCGCCGCGCGATACGCAGCCAGCGTCGTCGCGTCGCGCGGGTACGCGTCGGGGTTCGGATCGAGATCGTCGACGAAGCGCACGTAGTCGAGATGCAAGCCGTCGATCGGATAGTTCTCGACGAGTTCGCGACAGACGCCGACGAGGTAGTCGCGCACTTCGGGCAGGCACGGATTCAGGCTGACGTAGAAGCTCGGTCGTAGCGGTTGTCGTGCGCCCGTCGCGTCGAACCAATGCCACTCCGGGCGCGCCGCGTACAACTGCGCCGGATTCGACGGCGGTGCGGCGCCGCGCCACGACGGCATCACGTTGATCCACGCGTGCAGCTTCAAGCCGCGCGCGTGCGCCTCGCGGCACGCGACGTCGAGCGGGTCGTAGCCGGGGTCGGCGCCGCCGAGCTCGTCGGCCCATGGCTCGATCGCGGAGCGGTAGTGCGCGACGCCGTGGCCGCGCGCCTGGAACATCACGTGGTTGAACCCGGCGTCGGCGCAATTGCGGATCGCGCCCTGCACGTCGGCCGCGGTCTTCGTGTCGAACCGCGTGACCCAGATCGCGCGCACCGGTTCGTCGAACATCGACGACTTGCATCCGGTCAGCGTCGCGAACCCCAGCAGCGCGACGCGAGCGACGAAGCGAGCGATCATCGGCCCTCCTCCACGGCGGCGGCGCGCGGCCGCCCGAGCAGCAGCGCGAACACGAACGCGAACGCGGCGCCGAGCGGCGCCTGGTACGGGAACGCGATCGACTTCTCGACCAGCTTCAGCGTCTCGGGATCGATGCGCGAGAAGGTGCCGAAGCGGTTGACCACGAGGATCAGCAGCACGGCGACGACGAGCCATCCGATCTTGCCCAAGGACGCACCGCGCACGCCGCGGGACCAGCACCACGCGTACACGAGGATCGCCGCGAGTCCGAGCGCGCTGGCGACCCAACGACTGGCCGGGTTGTGCCAGACGAGCGCGTAGACGAACACCGCGGACAGTGGGGCCGAGAAACAGAAGCCGAAGCCGTCGACCTTCACCTGCGGCAGGAACGCGAGCAGGAATCCGGCGAGCAACGCTCCGCTCGTGTAGCCCGCCATCGCGAGTGCGAGATCGAGGATCGACGCGTAGTGCTTGGCGACCTCGATCATGCCGATCGCGGCGGCGCAGAGCACGACGCCGGCGACGACGATGAACCAGCGTCCGACGGCGACTTGACGCGAATCCTCGTCGGGCGGGAACGACTCGTCGGGACCGAGTCCGAGCTTGCGCCGCCGCAACGGCTGCCAGATCGCGGACAGCGACGTCTGCGCCAGCGCTGCGAGGATCGAGTCGAGGCTCGAGATCGCGGCCGCGAAGATGCCGGCGATGATCAGGCCGGTCAGACCCGGCGGAATGACCTGGACGATGAAGATCGGGAAGATGCGCTCGTGGTTCGCCTGGTAGCTCGCGAGCGTGTCGCCGGTCATCGGGTGCTTGTCGTAGTACGCGTACAACGCGATGCCGACCAGCATCACGGTCAGCGTCACGGCGTTGCCGAGCCAGCTCGCGATCATCGCCTTCTGCGCGTCGCGCGCGTTCTTGCAGCAGAACACGCGCTGCGCCATCAGTTGGTCGGTGCCGAAGATGCCGATGTTGCCGAGCGTCGTGCCGAACGCGGCCGCGATGACCGTGTAGGTCTTCGTCGGATCGGTGTCGAAGTCGAGCACGCGGAACTTGCCGGCGTCCCAGCCGACGCGGAACAACTCGGCGAAGCCGCCGTCGAGGTTCCACACGACGCAGCCGAGCGCGGCCAGCGCGCCGACGAAGAACACGCCGAACAGGATCACGTCGGTCCAGATCACGGTCGTGATGCCGCCGAGCAACGTCCACACGATCGCGATGACGCCGATCAGCACGATCGACTGGACGACCGGGTCGATGCCGAGCGCTTCTTGCACCGGTGCGAAGAACGCGGGGCCGAGCACGACTTCGAGCACGACCGCCGTCAGGTAGACGCGCGACGATTGCGCGAGGATGCCGCCGAGCGAGAACAACGCGGTCGTGACCTTCTTCACCGCGCTGCCGAGCTTGTGGCCCATGTAGTCGTACGGCGAGTAGATCTCGCGCTGGTAGTACGCGGGCACGAGCACCAGCGCGACGATGATGCGCGCGAACAGCGCGCCGAACAGCGCGTGCTGGAAGTAGCGCAGGTCGCCGCCGGGCTTGAACACGACCGACGGCACCGACACGAACGTCACCGCGGAGATCTCGGTCGCGATGATCGAACCGGCGACGGCCCACCACGGCAGCTTGCGCCCGCCGAGGAAGAACTCGCGGATCGTCGTGTTCTTGCCCGCCAGCTTGGCGCCGAGCACCGTCGTCAGCGTCAGGTAGCCGAGCAGCACGAGCCAGTCGAGCCACGTGAAGCCGTAAGTCGCGAGGGTGGGGTCGAGCATGGCGCGACCCTACCGGCGGCTCCGTGGGGTCTCAAGGAAACGCGCGACTCGGCGGGAACGGGCTGTCCCGTACCCTGCTCACCGGCCGTTGCTCCGGCCCGGAGGAACCCCCGATGTCGATCGCTCCGCGGATCGTCCCCGTTCTCGCGTCGTTCGTCGCTGCGTCGATGCTGCCGGTGCTCGCCGTCGCGCAGGAATCCCGCGCGCTGTTCGACGCCGCGCTGGTCGAGCTCGATGGATTGCATCGCTACCAAGCCCTCGTCGACCTGAACGGCGACGGCCGCATGGACGCGGTGGGGGCCTGGCCCGACAAGTTCGTGAACCATCGGGCGATCGTCACCGGTTGGATCAACGACGGCACGAAGCTGGTCGAAGCGTGGTCGGTGATGCAGCCGGTCGGACCGACCGCGTACTCGGTGCCGAATTACGTCGCGGTCGGCTCGGTCGACGGCAACGCGAACGGCGACTTCGTCGTGACCGCCGGATCGACGGTCGCCGTCTACCAGAGCAACGGCGCCGCGCCGCCGACCGTCCGCTCGGCCTGGACCGAGGCCAACATCCCGAATGGCGTCGTGCTCGCGGATTTCGACGGGAACGGCGTCGACGATCCGGCGACGGCACACCTGCACGGCTACTCGATCCGGCTCGACCAGGGCTTCGGCGTCGAGCCGGTGGTCACGCACACCGCGTTCCTCGGGGGCGCCGAGTTCTCCAACTTCGACGTCACGGAAGTCGACGGCGACGGTGCGGCCGACCTGTTGTTCTTCGTCGACGAGTTCCTCGTCCTGGTGCCGGTCGCGAACGGCGTGCCCGGCACGCCGCAAGCGTTCGTCCCCGGCGTCTCGATGCCGATGCCCGCGACCGGCGACATCGACGGCGACGCGGACGACGACATCGTCGTGTTCGGCGCGATGCCCGACACGTACGTCACGCTGCGTCGCACCGGAGCGTCGACGTTCGTCATGGAAGCGCCCGTCGCCGGCGGACCCGCGACCGAGTTCGCGGACGTCGACGGGGACGGCGATCTGGACGGGATCTGCTGCAGCAGCGGCGGTACGGATCCGCCGCTGAACTCGAACGCGTCGAAGTTCGAGATCACGATCAACGACGGCACGGGCGGATTCGCGCCCGCGATCTCGTTCCCCGGGATCGGCTCGGACCACATCGCGGGCGCGACCGATCTCGATGCCGATGGCGACGTCGATTTGGTCGCGGGTCGCTGCGTCTACTACGCGCGCGGTCCGATCCGCGGTCCGACGATGCTCGCGACCAGCGCATTGAACGGCCTGCCGACCGTGCGATCGACGTTCGACCTCGACGGTGACGGTGACGTCGACCTGCCGCGTCAGGCCACGTTCGAAGGTCCGATCGGCTCGTACCGCAGGAACGGCGGCGATGGCTCGTACGCCGATTTCATGCCGGTGCTGCCGACGCCGCCCGCGAACGTGAATTGGGCGAGTCACGGGTACTTCGGCGACGTCGACGGCGACGGCGCGATCGATCGCCTGATGCGCGGCTTCGACTCGGTCGCTGGCCTGTACCGCATGTACCTGTGGCGCAACCCCGGCGGCGGCGAGTACGCCACCGCGGTGCCGATCACGACGCCGGGCACGCAGTTCGGCGTGTCGTTCGAGTCCGACCGCGCGGTCGTCGCCGACCTCGACGGCGACGGCGACACCGACGTCACGGCGGACGCCGTCCTCTACTTCAACAACGGCGCCGGCACGTTCGTGGCCGGTCCGAGCGTGGCCGCGCGCGTCACGCACGTCGTCGATTTGAACAACGACGGCATCAAGGACCTCGTGATGCGCGGGCGCACCGCACTCGGCCTCGGCGGCGGCGGGTTCGCGCCCGCGGTGGCGTACCCGTTCTTCGTGCCGGCGTCCGGCATCGAGGCCGTCGCGGACCTCGATCACGACGGGGACCTCGACGTCGCCGAGATCGCGTACGGGACGAATTCCGGCCAGGAGTCGACCGTGCTCGTCAACGACGGCACCGGCGCGTTCACGGTGACGACGCCGCTCGCCGGTCTCGGCGAAGTCGACATGAACTCGGGGGCGATGGTGCGCGCCGTCGTCGCGGGCGACGTGAACGGCGACGGACTGATCGACCTCGCGCGTTATCCGGGCATCCTCGGCTCGAACACGACGACGCTGATCAACCTGCGCAAGTCCGACAACAGCGGCTATCTGCCGCCGATCGAAATGGCGTGCGACGCGTCCGTGCTGCGCGACGTCGACGGCGATGGCGACCTCGACCTGTTGCGCCTGATGCAGACGCTGAATCGGTCGTTCACGCCGCAGGCCGGCGGCGGATCGCGGATCCAGTACGGCGCCGCGTCGCCCGGTGCCGCCGGGATGCGGCCGACGCTCGGCGCGAGCGGTCCGTTCCGCGTCGGCGAGAGCGCGCAATTGCGGCTGCGGGGCGCGGCGGGGCCGGGCACCGGCATCGTCGTCGTCGGTCTCACGGCCGCGAACCTCGCCGACAAGCCGTTGGTCGGACTGTCGATCCTGACGTTCCCGTTCGCGCTCGTCGTCCCGGTGCCGATCGCGGGCACCGGCGAAGCGGGATCCGGCAACTTCACGCTGCCGTACGTGGTGCCGCCGTCCGCGGCCGGCTTCCACTTCTTCCATCAGGCGTTCGTCGCCGATCCGGGAGCTCCGTCGGGCGCGACGTCGACGAACGGTCTCGACCTGTTCTACGGGCCCTGATCTACTAGGTTCGCG
>JAEUIB010000074.1 GCA_016795255.1 Planctomycetota bacterium | reverse complement strand
GTCGACCGAGAAGGGCTTGCTGCCCGATCTCGTGAAGAACCCGTCGGTGAAGAAGCTGATCGTCAAGACCGCCGACGACTCGGTCGTCGTCGTGCCGCCGGAGTTCCGCGGCGAGGTCAAGCAGGCGCTGATCCGCATCGGGTACCCGGTCGAGGACCTCGCGGGGTACTCGCAGGGCGCGCCGCTCGCGTTCGGCTTCCGCGACGTCGCGCGGACCGGCCTGCGCTTCGAGCTGCGCCGTTATCAGGTGGAGGCCGCCGACGTGTTCTGGGCCGGCGGCAGCGAGAAAGGCGGCTCCGGCGTCATCGTGCTGCCGTGCGGCGCGGGCAAGACGGTGGTCGGCCTGTCGTGCATGGAGCGGCTGCAGACGCAGACGCTCGTGCTGACGACGAACGTCGTCGCGGTGCGGCAGTGGAAGAACGAGATCCTCGACAAGACCGACATCCCCGAGGACCAGATCGGCGAATACACCGGCGAGTCGAAGCTCGTGAAGCCGGTGACGATCGCGACCTACCAGATCCTCACGTACCGCCGGAAGAAGACCGATCCGTTCGTCCACTTCGACCTGTTCTCGGCGAACCCGTGGGGCCTCGTGATCTACGACGAGGTCCATCTGCTGCCGGCGCCGGTGTTCCGCGTGACCGCCGAGATCCAGGCGACGCGGCGCCTCGGCCTCACCGCGACGCTGGTCCGGGAGGACAAGAAAGAGGATGAAGTCTTCTCGCTGATCGGGCCGAAGAAGTTCGACGTCCCGTGGAAGGTGCTGGAGCGCCAGGGGTTCATCGCGACCGCCCGCTGCATCGAGCTGCGCGTCCCGATCCCCGACGACATGAAGCACGAGTACCTCAGCAGCTCGCCGCGGCAGCAGTTCCGATTGGCGTCGGAGAATCCGGCGAAGGAACCGATCGTGCGCCATCTGCTCGGTCGCCACAAAGGCGAGCGGGTGCTCATCATCGGGCAATACATCGACCAACTCGACCTGCTCGCCGAGCGGCTGGCGGCGCCGCTGATCACCGGCAAGACCCCGAACAAGGACCGGGAACGGCTCTACAAGAGTTTTCGCGAGGGGGAGATTCCGGTCCTGCTGGTCAGTAAGGTGGGCAACTTTGCAATCGACCTGCCGGATGCATCGGTGGCGATCCAGGTCTCCGGGACCTTCGGATCACGGCAGGAAGAGGCGCAGCGGCTGGGACGCATCCTGCGGCCGAAGTCGAACGGCTCTTCCGCGTGGTTCTACACCCTCGTGACGAGGGAATCGAAGGAGTCGGAGTTCGCGAATCACCGCCAACTGTTCCTGACGGAACAGGGGTACGCCTACGAGATCCGCGACGTCGATCAGGACATGCCGGAAGTCGAATGCCATGGCTGAAGCGGTGCGAGCCCGACGGGCACCCAGCCTCGAACAATTGCTCCGCGAGCGGTCGCGCGCGGAGTTGTCCGAGTACTTCGCGTTCTGGGACGGCAACGGCCCGGCGCCGAAGACCTCCGAAGAGCTGGTCGCGCTGCTGAAGGTCGTGATGACCGAGGAAGAGGCGGTCCGCAAGCGCCTCAAGTTCCTGTCGCGCAAGCTGGTCGACCTGCTGAAGTTCCTGCTGCGCGACGACGGCTACACGGCGAACCGCGAACAAGTGCTCGGCTCGCGGCTGTTCAACTACATGAGCCAGTACGAAGTCGAAGCGGCGCTGAACGCGCTGCAGAAGCGCGGCTTCGTGTTCTGCCTCGGCGAGCGCGGCAAGAACGGCGAGGCCGACCTGTCGTTCGCGGTGCCGCAGGATCTCGGCGACGTGCTGTCGGCGTTCCTGTGGGACGAAGAGTGTCCGCTCGCGGCGCTGTTCCACGTCCGCGAGTACGCGAAGCACGCGTTCGCGCAGGATCTTCCGGCGCTCGACGCGGTGCTGACGAAGCCGATCGGCGTCGCCGAGCTCGATCCGTTGCTGCAGCGCGTCGGCGAGCCGGACGAGATCGCGAGTCGCCTGCGCAAACTCGAACCGGAACTGCTCGACGTCGTGCGGATCGTCGTCGTCGAGACCGGCGGTTTCGCGCCGAAGTCCGTCTACGAACGCGTGCGCAAGGGCGCGCCGCGCTGGGACCGCCGCCGCTTCAAGCGCGCGCTCGAGACGTCGGTGCTCGGCACCGTGCGTCACCTCGCGCTCGGCGAGTACGGCATCAACCAATTCGACGACACGCTGGTGCTGTTCGACGAGGTCGTCGACGTGTTCCGCCGCGAGTTCTGCGCGGACCCGTCGACGGAGATCGACGAGATCCGCACGTGCGGCGTCGACCTGATCTCGGACATCGCGAACTTCCTGTCGTTCGTCGCGCACAACCGGATCCGGCTGACGCTGAGCGGTCAGATCTACCGGACGGTCACGAAGAAGCTGTCCGACGACTTCATCCTGTCGAAGAAGCCCGAACTCGCGGGGCTCGACGCGTTCGACTACATCTACGAGTTCTGCGTGCGGCACAAGCTCGTGCTGACGCGGCCGGACCGATCGCTGCACATCACGGTCAAGGGCCGCCGCTGGGAGATCGAGCCGCTCGAGCGCAAGCTGCGCATCCTGCTCGACTCGGCGTTCGCGGAGCGCATGCAGGACGGCGACGCGTTCCACGCGCCGAAGCTGCGCGAGCAGTTGCTGACGATCCTGGCCACGCAGGAGGTCGGTCGCTGGCTCGACGCGATGGCGATCCCGTTCGCGTCGCGCAGTGCGTACCTCGCGCGGCTCGAGGTCGACCACGTCCGCGACGCGTTCCAGAACCGCTACCAGTACGCTCCGACCGCGGTGATGCGCGATTCGGTGGGGCTCGGGCAAGGGCTGTTCCACTGGCTGAAGGATCGGCTCTACCTGCTCGGCATCGTCGACCTCGCGTTCAAGGGTGATCGTGTCCACGCGATCCGGCTGACTCCGCTCGGCGCGCGCGCGCTCGGCCGGACGCTGCCGGCGGAGCAGGCGACCGCGGGTCGGCCGATCATGGTCAACCCGGACTTCGAGGTCCTGTTGTTCCCCGAGGAGGGTGACACGTACGACCTCATCACGCGGCTCGATCGCTTCGCGGAGCGCGTGAGTTCGGACGCCGTGTATCGCTATCGCGTGACCGAAGCGTCGGTCGAGAAGGCGATCGCCGAGGGGCTCGACGTCGCCGAGATCCTGCGCGTGCTGTCGGAGAACGCCCGCGCGGCGATCCCGCAGAACGTCGTCTACTCGATCAAGGAGTGGGCGCAGAAGGTCCGCTTCGTGTCGGCGCGCAAGATGACGGTGCTGCGCGGACGCAATCGCGAGATCATGGATTGGGTGCTGAAGAGCCTCGCGCAGCTCGGCGTGCCGCTCGAGCGCTTGTCGCCGACGGCGATCGTCGTCGAGGACGGCGCGGACCTCGCGCGGATCGAGGCCGACCTCGCGCGCGAGGGCATCTTCCTCGAAGGGCATCAGGGACACACGAACGGCCATCATCATCGCCCGAGCGGCGAGCTCTAGGTCGACGTCCACGATTCCGCGACGACGGGTTCGTGTCGCGGGGGGGCGCCGGATCGACACGCCGACTCGTTCCAGCGCGACGTCCCGTGATCCTCGGCGACTTCGCGGTCCGACAGGCTGCTAGGCTCCGCGCCGTGCATCTCCCACGATCTCTCCGCCTCATCGCCGTTTCCGCGGGTCGCGGCGCGGTCGCCGACGTCGTGTCGTTCGCGCGCGCGGTGTGCGACGGCGGCGCGACGGCCGTGTGGTTGCGCGAGCGCGAGCGGCCGGCGCGCGAGCTCCGCGATCTCGTCGCGCGCGTGCGGCGCATCGCGGATCGCCATGCCGGAGCGGTGATCGTCAGCGGCGCCGACGCGACGCTGTGCGCGGCGGGCGCGGACGCGCTGCAGCTCGGGCGCCACGAGCCGCCGGCTCCCGACGTCCGCGATCGGGTCGGGCGGGACGTGGTGCTCGGGTTGTCGATCCACGACCCGATCGACGCGCGAGCGCTCGACGTCGTCGACTTCGCGATCCTCGCACCGGTGTTCGCGGTGCCCGGCAAGGGGCCGGAGCTCGGATTGCCGCGGTTCCGTGAACTCGCGGGGCGCGCGTCCGTTCCGATCGTCGCGCTCGGCGGGATCGACGCGACGAACGCGGCGGCGGTGTTGCGCGCCGGAGCGTGCGGAGTCGCCGTGCTGCGCGGCCTCGCCGGAGCCGCGGATCCGGAACGCGCGGCGCGCGACGTCCGCCACGCCGTCGAGGGCGAGCCATGAGCAGCGGAGCGACGAGCCCCAAGGAACCGTTCGATCCGAAGCGCTTGCTGCGGCCGCTGCGCTGGCTGCTGCTCGTCGGCGTCGCCGCGTACGTGCTGAGCTCGGGGTGGCGCTACTCGCTGGTGAAGTTGCCGGAAGGCACGTCGCCGCTGTTCGACGTGCACGCCGGGGATCGCGCGATCGTGATGATGCTGCGCGACGACGACGAGGTGCACGCCGGGCACATCGTGCTGTGGCGCGACGCGGCGAACGTGCTGCATCTGGGCCGCGTGGTCGCGGTGGGGGGCGAGCGCGTCGCGTTCGACGCGCAACGCGGCCAGGTCCGCCGGATCGACGACGAGCAGCCGTACCCGGTCCCCGCCGCGCTGCCGGTGCCGGAGGTCGTGC
>JAEUIB010000730.1 GCA_016795255.1 Planctomycetota bacterium | reverse complement strand
TCAACCCGAACGTCATCAGGCGATACGCGACCGTGTACGTCGCGACGGCCGCGTCGCCCGCGAGCGGCCGCAGCAACAGCGAGTCCGTGTAGTAGTAGATCGCGACCGACACCGCCGAGAAGCCGAGCGGGAGTGCCTCGCGCAAGAGCTCGCGCACCAGCGACGGCGCCGGCGCCATCGGTACCGGGAAGCGCCGCCGCGCCCACGCGTGCAGGAACACGTTCTGCGCCGCGAGCCCCGCGCCGAACGCGAGTAGATAAGGCGCCGCTTGCCGCACGCCGAACGCGGCAAAGGCGAGCGAGAGCGCGAGGAACACGCCGTAACCGACGAACGCCGACGTCGCGTTGGGGCGGAACTCGACGGCGGCCTCGAACCCGACCGATCCCGCCGACAAGCCGTGCGTCAGCGTGTGCGCCGCCGCGACGAGCAGGATCGCGATCGTGGTCGGATCGCGTTCACCGACGACGATCAGCACCGCCAGCGCGACGAACGCCGCGATGCCGAACCGCGTCTTCAAGCGCACCGCCGCGCCGATCGCGTCCGACTCGCGCCAACTGCCGTCCGCGATGCGCCGGATCGCGGCGCGGTTGATGCCGAAGTCGACCAGCACCAGCACCAGCAGGAAAGCGTTCAGATAGAAGCTGAAGCGGCCGTACTCGTCCTTGTCGAGCAGCCGCGCGAGCAGCATCGCCGTGACGACCAGCGACACCGTCGCCGTGAACAGGCGCGCGAGGATCTGCAGGGCGGCGCCGCCGCCGACGCGTCGCGACCAGCTCATCGTGCGTTCATCGGCGCGTCGAGCATGGGCGCCACGAGAAGGTGCCGCGCGAACGGCGCTGCGGAGGAAGGGAAGATGCGAGCCGGAGCGCGCTCCGTCGGACGGTCCCTCGCGCGAACGCGAGGGGCTCCACTCGCGATGGAGTGGAGGAATCAGCGGACTCGTGCCGAGTACGGCGTTCGAGTTGCGGTCATCCCTTGGAACAGGGCAGGCGCGACCGTCGGTTCGTGTCCGGCTCGCAAAGAGGCGCGGAGGATAGCAAGTTCCGCGGCGACTTCCTCGCTGGCCGCGGAAACGACGCGAACCGCTGGATTCGCGAGCGGCCGTTTCGCCAGAGTCCGAGCTTTGGGACCGTTGTTCCCCAGCGCCCGGCCCCCGCGCTTCATCCCACGGTCGCGAATGCCGAACCTGGGCGCGAGCCCGCGCCGCGCAGGCGGCCGAAGCGACCTCGAACGCACCTGGGATTCCACACCATGACCGATTTGCCCCTCCGCTTCGCGCGCGCGGCTCTCTTCGTGTTCGGTGGCTTCGTCGCGCTGGGCGCGATCGGAGCGACCGAGGACGCGCTGGCGGCGAACGGCCCGCGCGGCCGCGTGGTGCGCCCGCTGGCGCCGAGCCTCCAAGAGGATGCGCGCATCGCGCTCGCGCGGCTGAACGACGTCGCGGAGCGGCCGTTCACCGCGGTCGCGGACGAACTCGGATTCGCGACGCGGATCGTCGATGGCCGCGTGCTGCTCGTGCGGGATCGCGCCGGAGCGGTCCGCGAACTGCTGACGCAATACGCGAACCTGTTCGGTTACGACGCGCGGCTCGAGCCTCGCATCGAGTTGCGCGGCACGCGCGCGCACGTCAGCTTCTCGCGCCTCGGGACTCGGGTGCTCGGCGCGCGCGGCGTCGTGCGCTTCGACGCCGATCGCATCACCGACGCCGCGTTCACGCTGCCGCGCAACGTCAGCACGCGCGGACGCTTCATGCTGAGCGACAGCAGCGCGATGACTTCGGGCCGCGCCGCCGCCAGCGAGCTGCGGACGCGCCGCCTGCGCGAACCGGTCGGGCGCTGGCGCGACGGTCGCGTGGAGCGCGTGTGGCGCGCGCGCGCCGACGGCTTGCACGCCGCGATGGTCGTCGAAGCGATCCCCGACTTGCTCGCGCAGGAGCAGGCGCTCGTGCTCGACGGCGACGACGGAACGTGCGTCGACGTGATCGATCTCGCGTGCTCGGGCACCGGTCTCTATCCGACGTTCGGCAACGCGACGATCCCGTTCACGACCGGCGGTGGCAAAGGCCGCGTGTTCAAGAACGTGAAGGACGCGCGCGCCGGCAAGTCGAAGTTCGGTCCGATGTCGGAGCTCGGCCGCGGCGTGCCCGAGTTCTCGATCCTCGACGGCTGGGTCGTCGGCGCGTACTCCGACGTCTATCCCGCCGTCGGCTTCGGGCCCAGCGAGCCCTCGCACGTCTTCGACTTCGCGCCGTTCGGCGACGACGCGGAGATGTTCGATCAAGTGAACGTGTACTTCCACATCGCGCAGTTCCGGAACCACCTCGAGAAGGTGCTCGG
>JAEUIB010000064.1 GCA_016795255.1 Planctomycetota bacterium | reverse complement strand
GCGCTGATGGCCGACGCGCCGGCGTGTTCGGGGACGTCGAGATCGAGAGCACGGATCGTCGTCGCGATCGCGACGCCGCTCGTCCTCGTCGCGCTGCTCGAGTTCGTCGTCGTCACGCTCGGGATCGCGCCGCCGGCGCCGCCGGCGCTCGAGATCTGGGATTCGAAGGAGGACCGTCGCCTCAACGACGGCGCGTCGGCGTTCCAATTCCGACGCGAATGGCTGTGGGAGCCGCGGCCCGGCGCCGAGATCTTCGGTGATCGCATCAACGACGACGGCTATCGCGGCCCGCGCGCCACGCTCGCGAAACCGCCGGGGCGGCTGCGCATCGCGACGCTCGGCGATTCGACGACGTTCGGCTTCGGCCTGCTCGAGAAGCACTCCTGGTCCCGCCGCCTCGAGGACGCGCTGCGCGCGCGCGGCATCGACGCCGAAGTCCTGAACTTCGGCTGCATCGGCTACACCGCGGCGCAGGGCGTCGCGCTGCTGCATGGGCGCGTCCGCGCGTACGAACCCGACATCGTGATCCTCGCGTTCGGCGCCGTGAACGAACAGTTCGCCGCGCGCTCGGGCATGTCCGACGCGGAGAAGATCCTGTTCCTCGCGTCGTCCCGCGCGCGGACCGCGGCGTTCCTGACGAGGTACGCGACGGTGCGCTGGATCCGCGAAGCGATCGCGCGACCGACGGAGCCCGTCGGCGACGGCACCGTGGGAGCCACGAAAGCTCGCGTCCCGCTGGCCGACTTCCCGACGTTGTTCGCGATCGCGCGTCACGAACTCCCGCCCGCGACGCAGCTCGTGCTGGTCTCACCGCCCCGCCGCGCGGACGGTGAACACAACATGCCCGGCACGCTCGACTACACGCGCTCGCTCGTCGACACCGCGCGAGCGATGGGCCTCGTGTGCGCGGACGTCTACGACGCGTTCCGGGACCGCGACGTCGCCGCGTTCGGCGAAGTCCGACCGCAGAACCTCACGCAGCACGCGACGTCCCCGCTGTTCGTCGACCCGTGGCATCCGTCGTCCGACGGACACGCGCTGTACGCCGAGACGGTGCTCGCCGCGCTCGACGCCGGCGGCGTCATTCCGAAGCGCTGACGTGCCGCGCGCGCGGCGCCGGCATCGGCAGCGCGTGGACGAATCGCTCGAGCGCGTCGGCTCGTGAATCCCAACTCAACGCGTCCGCGGCGTGAGCCCGCGCGGCGGCGCCGGCGCGAGCGCGTCGAACCGGATCGTCGACGAGTTCCACCATCGCGGTCGCGAGCGCCGCCGTGTCGCCCGCGCTGACGACGATCGAGCCGCGGTCCTCGGGCAGCAGATCGTCCATGTCGCGGCCGGGACTGCGCAGGACCGGCAACCCCGCGGCCGCGTACTCACCGACCTTCAGCGGCGAGAAGTAGAAGTCCCCGAGCGCCGGATACGGCGCACAGCCGACGTCGGCGGCGGCCAGCAGCGCCGGCACGTCGTCGTGCGCGACCTTGCCGGTCCACGTGATCGCGCCGGCGTCGAGCGAACGACTCGCGCGCGCGCGCAGCGATTCGCCTTCCGGACCGTCGCCGACGACCAGCAGGTGCGCGTCGCGCCGCACCGCGAACACGCGCTCGAACGCCGCCAACAGCAGATCGACTCCGTGCCACGGCTTCAGCGTGCCCGAGAACACGAAGACGCACGCGTCCGCGGCGATCCCGAGGTCGCTGCGCCGGCGCGCGCGATCGCCGGCGCGCGCGAAGCGCTCGACGTCGACGCCGTTCGGCAGATGCAGGATGGACGCGTCCGATCGACCGAGCCGCCGCGACCGCTCGACCAGTGCCCGCGAGACGACGGCGAGCCCGTCACTCGCGCGCAGCGCGTCGTCCTCGGCCTCGCGAGCGGCCGCGTCGGTCAGGCCGCGGTGGCGCTCCATCTCCTCGGCGAGCGGTGCGTTGACCTCGAACACGTGGCGCGCGCCCAATGCCCGCGCGAGTCGGATCCCGGCGCCGGGGAACAGCGCCAAGCGCTCGAGCACGACGTCGAATCGCCCGAGCGCTTCGATCCGCGCGTGATGCGCGTCGAGCCAGCGCGCCGCGGCGCGGAAGCGCGCGAAGCCCTGCTCGTCCGCGACCGGGATCGCGATCACGCGGCCGTCGTCCGCGTCGCGCTTCGCGCCGGCCGCGGCGACGACCACGTCGTGGCCGCGCCGCTCGAGCGCCGCGCGGATCGCGGCGACGTGGACCGACGCGCCCTTGTGCCCGTCGAGCGGGATCCCTGGATCCGCGACCAGTTGGAGAACGCGCATGGGTCCACCTCGAGCGGACGCTCCGCGGGCGCCGGACCGACGATGCGGCCGGCGCCCGTGGAGTCGCTCGTCAATCGTCGATCTGCGGCGCGAAGCCTGGACCGCCGGTGTCGAACTCGTTGCCGTCGAAGTTGTCGAAACTGCCGTCGTTCGCGAGGTCGATGCGGTTCTGCGACATCACGTTCTCTTCGCAGTCGGTGTCGCTGCCGTTGTTCTCGATGCCCTCGCCGTGGCAGCGCTGGATGACGTTGTCCTCGATCTTGTTGTCGCTGCCGCCGCTGACGTCGATGCCGTCCTCGAGGCAGTCGGCGACGACGTTGTCGAAGACCTGGTTGTCGTCGCCGTCGACGCGGATGCCGTCCCCCTGCCCGAGCTTCACGACGTTGTCCTGGATCAGGCACAGCATGCTGTTCGACGAGATCGTGATCACCGGCTTCTTGTCGGTGCCGCAGTTCGTGAACGAGTTCGCGACCATCGCGACCCCGTTCAGCGCCGTGCCCTTCAAGCCGCTCTCGGCCGTGTCGCGGACGTCGTTCTTCTGCACCA
>JAEUIB010000063.1 GCA_016795255.1 Planctomycetota bacterium | reverse complement strand
TGCGCATGCAGTCGCACCGTGCCCCCGGGCCCGATCGTCTCGTCGTCGGGGTGTGGCGCCAGCACGAGCACCTTGCCCCGAACGGGCGGTGCGGACAGGCGGATCGGCGGTGCGGGCGGTTCGAGGTAGCGCGTCATGCGGGCGAGAGCTCGCTCACTCCGAAGGGTTCGCAGGGAAGACCGTGCGCCGGTGCGGCCCGCGGGCATCCCACCAAAGGGACACTCCAATCCGTCAGTAGATGTCCGAGTCCCCCATCGTGAAGAACCAATGGTCCTTCGCCCAGGACTCGTCGAAGTCGGGGCCGAACACGCGGATGCAGAGGTTGAACGTCGACGGATCGGGCGCGAAGCCGATCGTGCGCAGGGTGGCGGCCAAGCTCGACCAGCCCGGCGCCCACGTCTCGAGGCGCGTCTTGCCCGCATCGCGGACGAGCTGCGCCGCGCGTTGCGCGAGCCCCGCGATCGCCTCGCGGTCCGCGCCGTCGACGACCCAGTCGACGAGCGGCGCGAGCGGCTTGTCGAACCACTCGGTGCGCAGCACGAGCAGCCCGCGCAGCCGACCGTTCGCCCGCGCTTCGAGCATGCGGTAGCGGAACGTCGGACAGCGTGCGTACCGCCACGTCAGGTACGCGCGGTCGCGGCGCGAAACGAGCGGCAACGACGCCATCGACGCGTCGAACAGCGCGTCGACGTCCGCGGGAACGGCGTCGACCTCGCGCACGTCGACCGCGTCGCCCCCCATCGGGCCGAGGTAGTCGATCCAGTCCTGCGCGAAGTCGCGGACCAGCGCGACCACCGGAGTGTGGACCGGCCGGTAGTCGAGGATCCGCGTGCCGATGCGGAACGCCTGCGGGTTCGGGAAGCCGTAGACGATGCGATCCCGATCCGGCCGTCCGTACGCGTCGAAGAACGCGCGCGCGAGCGACAGGAACAGGCCCTCCTTCTTCAGCACGCGGCGCCACGCCGGGGCGACGCACGTGTCGACGGCTTGCGAACCCAGCATCGGCGCGCCGCGGTCGAGCCAACGCGCCGGGATCGCCGTGTAGTTGCCGACGATCGCGCCGCCTTGATCCTCGGCGACGAACGTGTGGTGTCCGTGCGGGTTGTCGCGGAACTGCCAATTCCAATGCTCGAGCGTCCGCGGCACGAACGACGGGTTGTGTTCGGCGAACACGCCGTTGAACAGCGTGAGGATGCCGTGCTCGTCGCCGGCTCGATACGGTCGCACCGTGAACTCGGAACTCATGGGTTCGTCTTTCGGCCGAGCGCGTCACCCGACTTGTGCGCGGGTCGCCGCCACAGATCGCGCCACTTCGCGCGCGCGCAGAAGGCCGCCGCGCGAGCACCGCTCGTCCGCAAATCCAACGCGCGCTGCGCGAAGCCGGTCGCATCCGGCGCGTATTCGTGAAGGAACGCGCGCGCCGCGTCGTCGCTCGGCACGAGCGCGGCGCTCTCGAACGCCGACAACACGTCGGCGAGCGCGGGCTCCCGGGCGCGCACCGACGTGTCGACGAGCACGCCGGACGGATGGTCGATCCACAACCACTCGGTTCGGCCGTCGGCGCGGCGCACGCGCAGCAGGTTGCGCGGGCTCGCGGCGAGATGGAGGTAGCCGCCTTCGTGGAGTCGGCTCAACGTGCGCGCGAACTGCGTCCTGCCGTCGGCGCGCCGCGTCTCGGGCGTCCCGCTCCACAGCAGGATCTGCGCCAGCGACTTCACGTCGCCGAGGTCCTCGAACGCGACCATCTGGTCGACGACGAACCCGCGGACGCGCCGCTCGCCGTATGCGATCGCCGGCACGACCGGGAGGCCGCGCGTGAACGCCGCGCGCGAGTTGTCGTACTCGCGGCGCGCGCGCGACCGTGCGATCGGCGTGAACGCGTTCCGCACGAACGGCGGCCGGTACAGCTTCACGAACACGCGCGGCGCGCCGGGCGCGCTCTCGACCCACGCGTGGAACGTGTTCCGCTCGCGCCGCCATTGGACGACGGCCGGATGCTCGGGCACCAGGTCGCGCAGCACGGCTTCGAGACCGGGCCAACGCTCGGGTTCCGCGAGGACGACATCGGGGAAGACGGCCGACATGCGGCGAGAGCTTCGAACTTCCGCGGCTCCGCATCAAGGCCGGAGTTCACAAGGTGCTTGATCGCGTGTCGGCGAAGGTCGAAGCTCCCGCCCCATGACCGTTCCATCCGAACAGCTCGTGATCCGTCCCTACCGCGAGGGCGACGCGCCGCGCATCCTCGCGCTGTTCAACGAGGTCTTCGCCGAGGGCGACCCGAACTTCCACGAGCGGACGCTCGCGGAGTGGGAATGGGAGTTCGTGGAGAACCCCGCCGGCGAACAGATCGTCGTCGCAGAAGAGCCCGACGGCGGCCGCATCGTCGCGCAGTACGCGTGCCTGCCGGCGTGGGCGAACTTGAACGGCAGGCGCGTGTGGATCGGCCAGGGCATCGATTCGGTCGTCCACAAGGACTACCGCCGCGGGCTGAAGCGCGAAGGCGCGTTCCTGCGCACGGCGAAGTACTACTTCGACCACATCGGCATCCCCGAGAAGAACGCATGGGGATACGGCTTCCCGAACAGCAAGGCGTTCGGGATCGGCGTGAAGCTGCTGAAGTACCTGCCGATCGC
>JAEUIB010000062.1 GCA_016795255.1 Planctomycetota bacterium | reverse complement strand
GATCCTGCATGGACGGCGCGGTCCGCCGCACGCTCTGCATCGGATCTGCGACGCCATCTTGTTGTCGCACCCGTTCACGCTCGGGACGCTGAGCGGGATCGCCGCCATCGTGCTGAACCGCCACGCGATCGCGACCTACCTCGAGTACCGCCGCATCGACGATCCGTGGATCCACATCGCCGTCGGCGGGCTTCTGGTCCTGCTCGCCGCGACGCTGTACGCGCTCGGGGCACTGAAGAAGATCCTGCTGATGCTCGCCGACCGGCGGATCGCCCGCGACGAAGCGCTCAAGGCCAAGGCTTCCTGACCGACCCTCCGCGCCGATAGACTCCCCGGCTTCGTCCCGGTCGCGACGACCGGGAATGCCAGGAGCGCCACGGTGCGCAGTTTCGAGCGATCGGCGAACACGATCCGACCCCTGACGTTCGAGCGCGGCTTCACGGCCACGCCCGGCGGGTCCGTGCTCGTGCGCTGGGGAACGACCATGGTGCTCTGCACCGCGATGCTCGAAGAGGGCGTGCCGCCGTTCCTGATGGGCAGCGACAAGGGCTGGCTGACGGCCGAGTACGCGATGCTGCCGGGCTCGACCCGGACGCGGAAGGCGCGGGACAGCGGCCGCGGCAAGGTCGACGGGCGCTCGACCGAGATCCAGCGCCTGGTCGGTCGCGCACTGCGCGCCTGCATCGACCTGCGCCGGATGTCGGGCAGAACGCTGTTCGTCGATTGCGACGTGCTCGAGGCCGACGGCGGCACGCGCACGGCGGCGATCAACGGCGCGGTCGTCGCCGTCCACGACGCGGTCGCGCGCGCGCTCGAACGGGGCGACGTCACGGCGTCGCCGCTGACGTCGTTGGTCAGCGCGGTGTCGGTCGGGCGCGTCGACGGCGAGACGCTCGTCGACCTCGACGCCGTCGAGGACAACCGCGCAGAAGTCGACCTGAACGTCGTGCTGACCGATCGCGACGAGTACGTCGAGGTCCAAGGCACCGCCGAGCGCGGCGCGTTCGACCACGCGCAACTGCTGCGATTCCTCGATGCGGCGCGCGCCGGGGCCCACGCGGTCCGCGACGCGCAGCGCGCCGCGATGCGCGAGCGTGCCCGATGAAGCTGCTGCTCGCGTCGAACAACGCGAAGAAGCGCGCCGAACTCGTGCGCATCCTCGGCGGCCACGGCATCGAGGTCGTGGTGCCGGCCGACCTCGGCCTCGCGCTCGATCCGGTCGAGGACGGCGCGACGTTCGCCGAGAACGCGCGCAAGAAGGCCCTCGCGTTCGCCGCGGCGACGCCGCTTCCGGTGCTGGCGGACGATTCGGGCCTCGCCGTCGACGCGCTGGACGGCGCACCCGGCGTCCGCTCCGCGCGCTTCGCCGGCGAACCGTCCGACGATGCACGCAATCGGCGCCTGCTGCTCGAACGACTCGCCGACGTCCCCGACGCGAAGCGCTCCGCGCGCTTCGTCTGCGCGCTCGCGCTGGCGCAGGAGGGCAAGGTCCTCGCGGAGGCTTCCGGCGCCTGCGAAGGCCGCATCCTGTCGGCCGAACGCGGCCACGGCGGCTTCGGCTACGATCCGCTCTTCCTCGATCCGGGCAGCGGCCTGACGTTCGCGGAGTTGGATTCGTCGCGGAAGGACGCACTCAGTCACCGCGGCCGCGCTCTGACGCACCTCGTCGAGAGCCTGCGCCGCCTTGGATGGATCGAAGGCCGAGCACCGTGACGTCCGCACGCATCCGCAACTTCTGCATCATCGCCCACATCGACCACGGCAAGTCGACGCTCGCCGATCGTTTCCTCGAGATCACCGGCACGGTGCGCAAGGAAGCGCTCGAAGCGCAGACGCTCGACTCGATGGAGCTCGAGAAGGAGCGCGGCATCACCATCAAGGCCAAGGCCGTGATGATGAAGTACAAGGCCGACGACGGTCAGGTCTACACGCTGAACCTGATCGACACGCCCGGTCACGTCGACTTCAGCTACGAGGTCAGCAAGGCCCTGCAAGCCTGCGAAGGCGCGCTGCTGCTCGTCGACGCCGCGCAGGGCATCGAGGCGCAGACGGTCGCGAACTACCACCTCGCCGAACGCGCGAAGCTGCGCGTGATCCCGGTCATCAACAAGATCGACCTGCCGACCGCGCGGCCCGAACTGATCGAGGAGGAGTTCGAGAACATCCTGCTGCTCGAACGCGAGCGCGTGCTGCGTGCGTCGGCGAAGACCGGCATCGGCGTGAAGGAGATCCTCGAAACCGTCGTCCGCGACGTGCCGCCGCCGACCGGCGACCCGAACGCGCCGATGCGCGCGCTGGTGTTCGACTCGGTGTTCGACGACTACCGCGGCGTCATCGTGCACGTCCGCGTGTTCGACGGCTCGTTCGGCCGCGGCGACAAGATCCGCATGAAGGGCGTCGGCTCGACGCACGAAGTGCTCGAAGTCGGCACGTTCATCCCCGGTTCGATGATCCCGCGCGAACGCCTGCGCGTCGGCGAGACCGGGTACATGATCGCGAACATCAAGACGCTGTCCGACGTGCGCATCGGCGACACGGTGTGCCTCGAGAAGGAAGCGTCGACCGTCGTCGCGCTGCCGGGCTACAAGGCGCCGCAGCACATGGTGTTCTGCGGCATCTACCCGACGCAGAACAAGGACTTCGACCAACTGCGCCGCGCGCTCGAGAAGCTGTCGCTGAACGACGCGTCGTTCTCGTACACGCCGGAATCGTCGGACGCGCTCGGCTTCGGGTTCCGCTGCGGCTTCCTCGGCCTGCTGCACATGGAGATCGTCCAGGAGCGTCTCGAGCGCGAGTCGAACGTCGACATCGTGCAGACCGCGCCGAACGTGACCTACGAAGTGCTGACGACGAGCGGCGAGACCTTGCGCATCGAGAGCCCCGCGCAGTTGCCCGATCCGTCGCAGATCGAGGAGTTCCGCGAACCGGTCACGAAGCTCGACATCATCGCGCCGGCGGAGTTCGTCGGCGGACTGCTCGGCCTCGCGATCGAGCGGCGCGGGCGCTTCTTGCATCAGGAGTACATCAGCGAGACGCGCGTGATGCTGTCGTTCGAGATGCCGCTCGCCGAGATCATCTTCGACTTCTACGACAAGCTGAAGTCGCTGACGCGCGGCTACGGCACGATGGACTACGAAGTCATCGGCTTCCGCCCGGCGCACCTCGTGCGCCTGCGCATCCTCGTCAGCGGCAGCGAAGTCGACGCGCTGTCGACGATCGTCCACCGCGACGTCGCCGAACAGCGCGGCCGCAAGATGCTCGTGAAGCTGCGCGAGGAGATCCCGCGTCACATGTTCGAGGTCGCGCTGCAAGCGGCGATCGGCGGCAAGATCATCGCGCGCGAGAGCATCCGCGCGATGTCGAAGAACGTGACCGCGAAGTGCTACGGCGGCGACATCACGCGCAAGCGCAAGCTGCTCGAAAAGCAGAAAGAGGGCAAGAAGCGCATGAAGATGGTCGGTAACGTCGAAATCCCCCAGAAGGCCTTCCTGTCGGTGCTCGGGATCACGCGCGACTCGGAGAAATGACGGCGGAGGACCCGCACCCGCGCGTCCCGTGCTCCTGCTTCCTGTCCCCATCGTCGAGACGAAATCGAGACTCATGGCGAACGAACGCGACGGATCCACGCCCCCTGCGGCGCCCCCAGCGTCGAACGACGTTCCGGCCTCGGCCATCCTGATGCTCGTGATCGGCGTCCTCATCGGCTACGGCGTCAAGGAGTTCGCCGAGCCACTGCTCGACGACGCGCTGAAGCGGACGCAGGTGTGGCATTACGGCCATTACGCGATCGTCGGCTTGTTCGGTTGGATGGGCTGGTTGTTCGGGGTCGGCAAGGGTCGCGTCGTCGCCGAGAACATCGAGTGCCTCGCGATCGCCGTCGTGATGGCGCTGATCCTCAAGCACTTCCTCGTCGAGGCCTACAAGATCCCGACCGGATCGATGCAGCCGACGATCCTCGGCAACGACGAAGCGCAGATCTTCGACCGCGTGCTCGTCAACAAGTTCGCGTACCTGATCGACGAACCCGACCGCTACGACGTCGTCGTCTTCAAGTACCCGCTCGATCGCAGCAAGAACTACATCAAGCGCCTGATCGGCCTGCCCGGCGAGCGCGTGTCGATCGAGAACGGCAACGTCTACGTCGCGACGAAGAACGCGAACGGCGAGTACGGCGCGTTCTCGATCGCGCGCAAACCCGAGTCGGTCCGCGACGCGGTCATGAAGACGCTGTACCCGTCGGGCGTGAAGGGCGAGTCGTTCTCCGCCGCGTTCGACGTCCTCCGCGGCAAGGCGAACGCGGACGGCGACGAGATCGAGGTCGCCGCCGATTCGCTGGTGCGATTCGGCCGCGGCGACGGCATCCGCGACCGGTACCTCGACGGCTACGACCCCGATTGGGGGATCCCGATGGCGCACTCGGCGACGAACGCCGAGGGCGTCAACAACGTCGCCGATCTCTCGATGGCGTTCGACGTCACGCCGCGCGCGGGCTGCAGCGAAGTCCGCGTCGTCATCGTCGGCCAACAGCTCGAGCACCGCGCCGTGCTGACGGTCGGTGGCGGAGCGCGGCTCGAATCGGGTCAGCGCACGCCCGAAAGCGGCGGACTCGTCGCGCGGGACGGCGGTTCGCCGGTCGTCGGAACGCTCGAGGCGAGCGGCCTCGCGAACGACCGCACCACGCGCGTCGAGTTCCTCCACGTCGATCAGGAACTGCTGCTGACGATCGACGGCGAGGTCGTGTTGCGCCACGCGTACGACTTCATGCCGTCGCCTCAAGCCGCCGAATCGGGCGTCGAGTTCGAGGTCGTCGGCGGACCTGCCGACGTCGCCGACCTCCGCGTCCGCCGCGACATCCACTACACGAAGGTCGGCAAAGCCGCGATCGGCGCGTTCGACGTGCCGGACGACGGCCTGCTGGTCCTCGGCGACAACACGCAGAACTCGAGCGACAGCCGGTTCTGGAAGGCGCAGGAGGTCCGCTTCACCGACGGCACGTCGACGTATCGGGACGTCAGCAACCCGCAAGGAGTCGTCCCCGGGGAGTTCGTCGACATCTACGGCGAGACGTATAGGCTTCGCCAGCGAGCGGACGCGACGTTCCACCAAGTGGACGACGACCGCTTCCAGTTCGCTCCGCGCAAGCTGCTGCTCGGCAAGGCGCTCGCGGTGTTCTGGCCGATCGTCCCGCACTTCCGTTGGAAGCTCATTCGATGACGCAACCGGAAGCCAGGTCGCGCGACGCCGTGGCGACGAAGCCGCGGCCAGCCCCGCAACAGGGCCGCGCACCGCAAGCCGCGCAGAAGCCGCTGTTGGTCGTCCGCGGGCTGGTGAAGATCTACGGCAAGCGCACGGTCGTCGACGGCGTGTCGTTCCACGTCAATCCGTCGGAGATCGTCGGGCTGCTCGGCCCGAACGGCGCCGGCAAGACGACGTCGTTCCACATGACGGTCGGGTTGATCACGCCCGAGCAGGGCAAGGTCGAGTTCGACGGCGTCGACATCACGCGTCACGCGATGTTCAAGCGCGCGCGACTCGGCATCGGCTACCTGTCGCAGGAACGCTCGGTGTTCCGCCAGATGACGGTCGAGGAGAACATCCTCGCCGTGCTCGAGGTGCGCGGCTACGCACGCGCACAACGCGCCGAGATCACGCAGGCCCTGCTCGACGAACTCGGGATCGCGTTCCTGGCGAAGAATCGCGCGGACACGTTGTCGGGCGGCGAGAGTCGTCGCCTCGAGATCGCACGCACGCTGGCGACGGATCCGCGGCTGATCCTGCTCGACGAACCGTTCTCGGGCGTCGACCCGAAGGCGAAGGAAGAGATCAGCGAGATCCTCGTCGCGCTGAAGAAGCGCGGCATCGGCATCCTGCTGACCGACCACGACGTGCACTCGACGCTCAGCACGACCGACCGCTCGTACATCATCAGCGCGGGCAAGATCCTCCGAGAGGGTCTGCCGCGCGACCTCGTCAACGACGAGGAAGTGCGCCGGGTCTACCTCGGCCAGCGGTTCCGGTACGACGACACGCGCGGCGAATCCCCCGCGGCGGATGCTCGCGGGTCGGACTGAGCCTCGCCCCCGACGTCCGGAATCGAGAGCCCCGCGCGCGGATGTGCGCTTTTGCCACAGGCGACGTTTTCCCGGCTCCCGCGGCCAATCCGCCGCTTTCCGACGACGTTGCGGATGTTTCACCGCTGTTACATGCCAGTGCACAACCTGTGGACCAGTCCGTGGAAAACCTCGAAGAACTCACCCAGCCCGGGAACTCCCTCCGATAGAAGGCAGCCGCATTCGGTGCGTGCCTGGTTGGTTCATGGATCGTCCGGGAGGGGCGCCGTGATCGATGATCTTCCATCGGAGCGATCGTTCCTGATAGTCGATGACGTAGACGGGATCCGCGAAGCTCTCGCGAGTTACGTCCGCGCGAACGGCTATCCGAACGTCGTCGAAGCGCGGAACGGGCACGAAGCGCTGGAGCGCCTCCGCAAGCACCGCTGCTTCCTCGTGCTGACGGACTTGACGATGCCCGGCATGGGCGGACTCGAGCTGGTGTCGCACGTCCGCCGGGACTACCCGGACGTCGACGTCGCCGTGATCACCGGCCACCTCGAGTTGGAGTTCGCGATCCAATCGCTGAAGGTCGGCGCGTTCGACTTCTTCAAGAAGCCGTTCCGCTTCGAGGAAGTCCTGGCGACGATCCATCGCGTCGTCGAGAAGCAGCATCTCCAGCGGCGCTCGCTCGAACTCGAACGCTTGAAGGAGCGTCGAGTCGCCGACGAGTCGCACCTGAAAGAGTTCATGCTCGCGCTCGCGCACATCATCGACATGAAGAGCCGCTACACGCGCCAGCACTCGGACCGCGTGTCTCGCATCGCGGCGCTGATGTCGGAGCGGATCGGCCTGTCGAAGGACGAGATCGACCGGATCGCGCTCGGCGCGCGGCTGCACGACATCGGCAAGCTCGCGATCCCCGACTGCATCCTCGACAAGCCCGGGCCGCTGACGGCGGACGAGTACGCGATCATGAAGGAGCACCCGGGCCGCGGCGCCGATCTGTGCCAACCGATCGCGTGCCTCGCTCCCGTGGTCTCGGCGATCCGTTGGCACCACGAGAACCTCGACGGCACCGGCTATCCCGACGGTCTGAAGGGCGAGCAGATTCCGCTCGACGCCCGCATCGTCCGCATCGCCGATTACTGGGACGCGATCACGTCGAACCGCTCGTACCGCAGTCCGATGGATCCGACGGCAGCGATGGCCGTGCTCGAACAGGAATGCGAGAACGGTCGCCTCGACGCGCGGCTGACGCACGTGCTGTTCGACCTCGCGCGAGCAGGCATGCTGCGCCACGCGGTGCTGCTGCCGACCGAGTTCGCGCTGGCCTGACGTCCGTGCTGGCCCGACGTCCGTGCCCGGACGTTCAGCGCGGGCTACGCCCGCAACCGAACGACGACGGCGCGCTCCAACGATCTCGTCGGATACCTGTGGATACGGCGGCTGTGAAATCGGTCGCTTCGCGACCGGGGCGCCGCCTCGGACACCTAAATCGGAGTCCGCAATTCTGTTATGCACCGTCTGCAGTTTGGACGAGGCAAGGTCTGTGCACGCAAGTCGTGACTGAGTAAGAGGCTTCCCGGGCGGCCCACGAGT
>JAEUIB010000663.1 GCA_016795255.1 Planctomycetota bacterium | reverse complement strand
CTCGCATTCGGCGGCACGTCGTTGGGCGAAATCGAAGTCGTCGCCGACCGCTCGACGACGTTCAACGTGCATCTCGCCGGCGACGCCACGCTCGTCGGCAATGCGTACTTGGACACCGTTGAGGAACGCGACCACGTCGTCGACGTGCGCTTACTCGACGCTCGAACTCGACGCGTCGTCGGTATTTGCGAAACGACCGGCGCCGATCCTCTCGAGAGGGACGAGCCCGAAGATCGCCCGCCACTCGCGGATCGTCCGCTGTCGAAACGGCCTGGCTACTTCGCGTTCCACCGACTCGCGCACGGGTCCTACATCCTGTCGATCCGGCCGGCGTGGCAAGTCCCGCCGGAGGCGGAGCCGTACTTCACGTATCAGGAGCGTCCGATCGAACTGGATGGCGATCTGGAACTACCGACGATGACGTTTCGGCCGGAGGATTTCGGACGTCGACGTCGCTCGGTGGACGAATCGTCGAAGTGACAGCCTCACCCCACCCTCACCACTCGACCTCTTCCTTCAACTGACGCGTCATCAGGTGGCGGACGGCGAGCGCCGGGTCCTTGCCCTCGAACAGCACGCGGTAGACCTCGAGGCAGATCGGCATCTCGACCTTGTGCTTCTCGGCGAGGCGCTTGACGGAGATCGCCGTCTTCACGCCCTCGGCGACCATTTCCATGCGGCCGAGGATGGCTTCGAGCTTCTGGCCCTTGCCGAGGCGCTCGCCGACCGCGCGGTTGCGGCCGTGCTGCGAGATGCAGGACGTGATGAGGTCGCCGATGCCGGACAGGCCGAAGAACGTCGAGCGCTTGCCGCCGAGGGCTTCGCCGAGGCGCGAGATCTCGACGATGCCGCGCGTCAGCAGCGCGGCCTTCGTGTTGTCGCCGAAGCCGAGGCCATCGACGATGCCGGACGCGATCGCGACGACGTTCTTCAGCGCGCCGCCGACCTCGACGCCAATGGTGTCGGGGTTCGTGTAGACGCGGAAGCGTTCGGTGGCCAGCAGGTCCTGGACGCGCAGCGCGGCGCCGGTCTGCTCGGACGCGGCGACGACGGTGGTCGGCATGCGGCGCGAGACTTCCTCGGCGTGGCTCGGGCCCGAGACGACGACGATCGGCACGTCACCGAGCACGGCGCGGATGATCTCGCTCGGGCGCTGCAGCGTGTCGGTCTCGATGCCCTTCGTCGCGGACACGACCGGCGTGCCGGCCGGGTAATGCGCTTTCAGGTTCTGCATGACGCCGCGGAGGAACGGCGTCGGCACGACGGAGAACAGCATGTCGCGCTGCGTGACCGCCTGCGCGAGGTCGGCGACGACGTGGATCGTGTCGGGGATCTCGACGCCCGGCAGGAACTTGCGGTTCTTGCGGGTCGACGCGATCTCGCGGGCGTAGGCGGCGTCGTGGCTCCACAGCGTCACTTCGGCGCCGTGGTCGGCCAGCACGATCGCCAGGGCGGTGCCCCATCCACCGTCGCCCAGCACGGTCACGCGTTCGGTCATCTCACGCTCCTTGCGATTTGCGTTGGCCGACGCGTGGCTCTTCGCCGCGCATCAGCCGTCGGATGTTGGCGCGATGCAGCACGACGATCGCGAGCGCGAGACCGATCGCGAGCACCGTGACGACGCGCCGCTCGCCGAATGCGGCGTCGACGCCTTGCAGGACGACGAACACCACCGGGAACGCCAGCGACGCGAGCATCGACGCGACGGAAACGTAGCGGGTGAGTTTCAAAAGGACATACCAGAGCGCGAACGCGATCAGCACGGCTTGCCAGGCGAGCGCGGCGCAGACTCCGGCGGACGTCGCGACGCCCTTGCCGCCCTTGAAGCGCAGCCACACCGGGAACACGTGGCCGGCGATCGCGGCGACGCCGAGCGCCAGCCGCACCGCGTCGAGTCCGAGCGACGTCGCGCCGCGCTCGATCAGCCACGGCCCGAGGACGTACGTCGGCAGGAACCCCTTCAGCACGTCGAGCACGAAGCACGCGATGCCGATGCGCTTGCCGAGCGTGCGGACGACGTTGGTCGCGCCGATGTTGCCCGAGCCCTGCTTGCGCAGGTCGATGCCCTTGGCCTTGCCGGCGAGGAACCCGACCGGGATCGACCCGGACAGGTACGCGGCGACGATGGCGAGGAGGAACTCGGTCGAGGGCAAGGGCCGACACCCGATGCGCTGGACGGTGGGAAAAGGGTGGGAGCCTAGCAGCCCGTCGAGAAAGTCCGCCGAGCATTCGGGCGTGCGAGAACGAGCAGGGCAAGGGGTGCCGACGAGGCGTTTCGACGGCCCCGTTGCGCCGGATACGGTGAGGAGCCCCGGTCGCGCGGCGACCGATGTCGCAAGACGAAGCCATGCTGGTTCGCAGCCGGCAGTGTGCCGGCCGACGTGCTCGACGGGATGCGAACCGCGGGAGACCGGGCGCGACATCATGCCCTCACGGCGAGTCCGCCGGCGGTGCTACTGCCCCGAGGCCGACGCGCGGGCACCCTGGACCCGTTGCCGATCGACCGCTGCGCCGTATTCCTCGTCCGTCCGGCGAACCGAGGCTCGCCCCGTCATTCGGATCGACCATGCTGCGATGCCACGTGATGCTGCCGCTTGCCGTGCTCTGTGCCGTGTCGGGTGGCGCGGCGCGCGCGACGTTCGCGTGCGGCGACGACCCGCTCGTCGCCGAACTCCGCGCGCAGATCGAACACCCGGAGCGACGCGCGCAAGCCTTCGAGGCGCTGTACATCCTCGGCGGCGCGCAGGCCCTCGAGTTCGCGAACGACGCCATCGACGACCCGGACCCGATGGTCCAGATGTGGGCGTGGCGTCTGCGACTCGAAATGGATCTCGAACGTCGAGTGCGTTGGATCGGCGAGGCCCTCGAGCACCCCCAGTGGTCCATCCGTCGCATGGCGGCACGATCGGCGGCAGCCCGGACGCGCGACGACGACGCGATCGACGCACTGCTCGAGCGCACGCTGAAGACCGAAGACGTCGGCCTCGTCCTCGAGTCCGCCGCGGACAGTCTCGCCCGTCGCGATCCCGAACGTGGCGCGCGTCGCGTGCACGAGTGGCTCACCGCACGCGGACCGCTGTGGAGATCGTGCGGCTTGTTCGCGTTCGCCAGCCAACCGGCGCCCGCGTACGAAGACGTGTTCCGCGAGGCGATCGCGGGCGACGACTCCGATCGTCGCATCGTCGCCGCGCGCGGTCTGGCGACGCTCGGCCGACACGCTGCCGACGATCCCGCGCACGGGACGGCGGAGTTCCTGACGAACGCCGAAGTGGAGGACCGTGCGCGAAAGCTCGACGCCGCTCTCGGCCCGGCGCGCGCGAGCTCGTGGGCCGAACTCGTCGAGGCCGCTGCGTCGGCCAGCGTCGTCGTCGTCGGCGAAGCCCACGCGAGTGCGTCCGGCAGCGACGCGCAGTGCGCGCTGCTCGCGGACCTCGTGCGAGATTGGGGCGCCGACGCGACCACGCTGCTGTACGAACGGCCGGTCCAGAGCCTGCAGGCGGCGCTCGTCGCGAAGGCGGCCGAACTCGGCATCGCCGCCGAATCGCTCGAGAGCGACGAGGACGCGCGGAAGACGGCGGGCGAACGCGACCAGCTGGCGCGTGCGAACTTGCTCGAGCGGCTGAAGGCACGGCCGGAGCGACGCTGGTTGGTCGTCTACGGCGATTCGCACCGCGCCAGCTTCGTGCGCGAACTCGAGACCGCCACCGTCCCGGTGCTCGGGGTCACGACGTCGGGAACTCCGGACGTGCTGCGCGCCGCGTGGGCGTGCGCCGGGACCTTGGCGATCCGAGGCAAAGTGTTCCGCTTCGCGAACGGCACGTTCTTCGTCGCGAACGAACGCGGTCCGGGCGACCCGTGAGAGGCTGTGGAATCGGGCGCTTCGCGACCGGGGCGCCGCCTCGGACACTTGGTCGATCAGCCCTCCCACGTCGTGCGGTGCGTCCCGCCCACGGCCTTCGCCGTGGCGTCGGCCACGCCCGCCGCGCTCGCGAACTCCGGCCATCGCGCGGCGACCGCGAGTACCTCGTCGAGGATCGCGTCGGCTTGCCCGCGCTTCATCGACGCGACCTTGGCGACCGCGCGCAGATCGGCGCGCGTGAAGCCGTCGCGCTTCCCGTTCAGCGTCATCTGGTGCTGCGCGGTCCACGCTCCGACGGGATTGTGGCTGTACGTGAGGTCGAACGCCGGCGCCAACGACCACACGCCGCGCTTGTCCATCAGGAACGCGATGTTCTTGACGTGGTCGTCCTGGTTGCGCGCGACGACGTTGAACACCATGCGGCGGAACTGCTCGACGACGGCGTCCATGCCGATCTCGAGGCGGCGGATGACCAGCAGCGCTTGCTCGTACGAGTGCGCTCCGGCCGCGTTGAAATCGAGGTGCGCGATCGCGGCCAGCGATTGCATGTGCAGCTTCTCGCGGGCGCCGACGCGATCGAAGCGGCGCGTCATGAAGTGCCGGCGGCCGTTCTCCTCGAACATGCGGCACTCGCTCATCGTGATGCCGGCGGCGCGCGCCATGTTCGCGTACGCGAACTCGATCGCCCCGAAGCCGAGCGGCTGCGCGAGCTCGGTTCCTTGCGTCCCGTCGACTCCGTCGAACTTCAGCAGCCAATGCTCGAAGCCGGGCGGCGCGGCGACCGGGCCCGACACGACGGCGTTCGTCGTCGGGTTCCACGCGATGACGGCTTTCGCGCGCGCGCCGCCCGCCGACGCGCCGACGCGCAGGATCTCGCGCAGCGCGAGCTCGCGATCGGCGTCGGCGAACGACACGGTCATGCGCTCGCGACTGCGCAGCACGTCGGTGGCGAGGGCGACCAGCGCGTCGACCTGGATCGGCGTCGGCCGATCGGAGCGCGGGCCCTTGGACGGCTCGAACTCGAGGGCGCCCATGCCGCGCGACCCGGTGTAGCACAGGCGTTCGACCGCATCGATCTCGCCGGGCAGTCGGCCCTGTGCGGCGAGCCACGCGGCGATGACGGCGTTGCCGAACGCGTCGGGCAGCGAATCGGCGAGCATCCCGGGCAGGCCGTGGAACGTCTGCGGCGCGAGATCGGCGAAGCGGAACACGCGCGTCGACGGCGCCGTCGTCGACGACGGCGTCAGCGGCATCATCAGGGGCGCGACTTCGATGCCGCTTGCGGCGAACTCGGGCGTGTATTCGAACGACGCGATCTGCCCGGGGCCGTCGACCGACACCGCGCCGATGCGCCGCCCCCACAGCTTCACTTCCGCGACCGTCATGACGAGCCGCCCCGATCGGGCTTCGCGTCGTCGTCCCACGACCATGGGCGCGCGGTTCCGCCCGGCGCGCGCTTCGCCGACGCGCGGCGCCGGACCTTGGTCTTCGCTTCGAGCTGCGCGAGCGGACTCGGTCCGGGTGCCGGAACGAGCCGGTCGAGGTTCGCGAGCAGGCCGAGCGCACGCAGCACGCGGATCCAATGGGTCAGTTGCGCGGACTCGCCGTTCTCGATGCGGGCGACGGTGCGCGGGGACACGCCGGCCGCGTGCGCGAGTTGCGCCTGGGTCTGATTCGCCGCGAGCCGGAGAGCGGCGAGCCTCTCTCCGAGCTGCACCAGAACTGCGGCGTCGGTCCGTGTTTCCAGTGGATCCATAACATGCCTATTCTGGCATCTTCATCGGCATTTCGGCACTTGAACTGCCAATTTTGGCAATGAAATGACCGCCACCGACCACCCGTTCCCAACTCGTGACCCAAGCGGATCTTCCGTCCGCCGCCCCATGCGTATGCCGACGTCGCAGGGCTCGACGAGGGACGACCGACCCCAAGTCCCGGCGCCCCGAAGCGCGCCCTCGTCGGATCCACCCCCGCACCTCCTTTCGCGTGACCGCACGGCTTCGATCCAGGTAAGACGGTGCGCCGCTAGCTCCCAGAAGGAATAGGGAAGACCCATGACTTCGAACTGCAGCTCCACGTCCCAGCCGCCATGGAACGGTCGCTTCGTCTGGCACGACCTCGTCACGAAGGACCCCGCGCGCGCGAAGACCTTCTACTCCGCGCTGTTCGGCTGGCACTTCGAATCGGTGCCGATGGGACCGTGCGAGTACCACATGATCCTCGCCGGCCCCGGCCCGATCGGCGGCATCGTCGAGAACCCCGAAGCGCCGGTGCCGCATTGGATGCCGTACTGCGCGGTCCCCGACGTCGACGCGGCGGCGGCGCGCTGCACCGCGCTCGGCGGCCAGGTCCACGTGCCGCCGACCGACATCCCGGAGACCGGACGGTTCGCGGTGATCGCGGATCCGCAGGGCGGATGCTTCTCGCTCTACAAGGGACTGCCGCAATCGCTGGGCGCCGACCCCGACGCCGGCATCGCCGGCCGCGTGTGCTGGAACGAGCTGCTGACGACCGATCCGGACGCCGCGGCGAAGTTCTACGGCAAGCTCCTCGGCTGGGTGGATCGCACGGAGGACATGGGGCCGATCGGCACGTACCACCTCCAGATGCAAGGGGACACGCACGCCGGAGGCATCATGCGCGCGCCGTCGCCGCAGATGCCGCCGGCCTGGCTCGTGTACTTCCTCGTCGACGACCTGGCGTCGTCGACGCAGAAGGCGAAGAGCCTCGGCGCGCAGGCGCTGATGGAAAGCACGCCGATCCCCGGCGTCGGCACGTTCTCGCTGCTCGTCGATCCGACCGGCGCTCACTTCGCGTTGTTCAAGGGGCAGTGACGCGACGGATCCGAACGCACGCAGCCGGGCCGTGGAAATCGACTTTGACGGGTTCGCCCCGCGAGCCGATACTCCACGGCCCGGCGGGCTCGCTCGAGCCTCGCTCTTCCGCATCGCTCGACGAGGCCGACCATGCTGCTGCGCTCCGCGTTCGTGATCCTGCTGGCAACTTCCGTGTGTGCGTCGGGATCGGCCTGGGCGCGGCAGGACCCGGCCGCGGCGGCCGCGGCGACCGCAGCGAAGAAAGCCGGCCCGCAGACCATCCCGCCGGAGAAGATCCGCGAACTGCCGATCGTCGCGTTGCCCGACACGCTCGCCGACGAGTCGTTCGGTCTCGAGCTGAAGTTGCCGGGCGGCTTCGCGCTCGCGCCGAACCTCGAGACGATGCGCGCGGCCGCGCGGCAGGACTTCGAGCTGCAAGAAGTGCCGCCGGGAACGCAGGGCAAGCCGCGCACGCAGTTGTGGTCGTACGCGAACGACGCCGGCACCGGCCTCGTCGTCTGGGTCAACGAAGTGCTGCTGACGCCGATCGCGTCCCCCGACGGACTCGCGACGAAGTTCAACAACGAGCGCCAAGCGCAGGGCATGACGGTCAACCGCATCGGTGAGCCGATGTTCTTCAAGGCGCGCGACGCGCACGTCGGGTTCACGTTCGAGCGCGAAGTCAGCGTGCAGCGCGGCGGGATCGTCGAACGTCACGAACTGTGGGGCTACGTGCGAGCGAGCGGACGCGAAGTGTTCGTGCTCGTCAGCGCGCCGCTGCAGGACTTCAAGGCGCGCGCGAACGAGTACCTGTCGATGCTCGCGACGATCCAACTGCGCGAAGCCGCGGGCAGCCCGATCGCCGTGAGCGCCGCCGACGTGACGAAGCCGAAGGAAGCTCCCGGGCTCGGCACACCGTTCACGATCGGCGCGCTGGCGTTGTGCGCGGCGGTGGCGTACCTGCTCGTGAAGCTGATGAAGACGCCGGCCGAAGCGACCTGAGCGCGGCGCCTGCCGCGAGCGTGGATCGCCACTCGCGCGCACGACGGAAGCTCTGCAGCCCGCTGGCGGAGGCGACGTGCGGGACGCGCTTTCTCGCGCCCGGAACTACACTCCGCACGCCACATCCAGGAGACGACGTCGATGCGCCTCGTGAGCCATGTCGGGAGGGCGATCCGCAAGTCGGGTCTCAACACCACCGAGTTCGCGCGTGAGTCGGGGATCGCGCGCAGCACGCTCGAGAAGCTGATCGGCGGGCATTTCTCCGAGATCCGGCGCGACACGATCGAGCGCATCGCCGCGCGGCTGAAGATCACCGACATCTCCGAGCTGTTCTCGCTGCAAGCGGAGGAGCAGGACTTCCTCGCGCCGTACAAGGCGCGCAAGTCGGTGACGTTCCTGTTCGGGACGCACGACGTCACGGACGCGCACCGCTCGGAGAAGACGCCGCTGCGGACGACGGTCGACCTGTGGGACTTCCGCACGCAGGCCGAGCTCTTGAGCTTCTTGCGCTCGCACGAGCCGCAGTTGCGCGATGAGCTGCGCTTCTATTCGAAGGCGGGATTCGGTGCGCACGAGCGGCAGGAAGTGCTCGATCTCGTGCGGCGGCACAACACCGTGATCGTCGGGTCCCCGAAGATCAATCCGGCGTGCGAGGCCGTGCTGTGCTCGGTGTTCCGCGGAGGCCAGGGGTACAAGCCGCGTCGCAAGGACGGGCCGCGCCTGAAGCTGTCGGAGGGCGGCCGCCTGAAGGGCAGCATCCTCGACGCCGGCGGGTCGCACGGACTCGGCATCGTCGACACGCAGGAGTCGCGGCTCGTCGTGCCGTGCGACTACAAACCCGCCGGCGAGACGTCGCAGGACGCCGGACTCGCGTACGTGGTGTATCGCCCGCTCGGCACGGCGGAAGAAGTGTGCTGCGTGATCCTCGCCGGGATCTCGGGGTGCGGAACGTACGGCGCCGCGCGGTCGTTGGTCGAGCACCCGCCGACGCAACAGGACCTCCAGCCGGGCGTCGCCCACGAGCGCGCGACGCAGACGACGTTCAAGAAGCCGACCGACTCGACGCGCGACGACCGCCACGTCGTGAAGGTCGGGACGGTGATGGCGGTTTGACGCTCGGGCCGCTGGGCCCTACGCCTGCTCGGGCGTATCGGCGAGGCGGGGGCGGAGCCCCCGCGCCCCCGCGTTCGACCGCGCCCGGTCGTACGACCAAAAGGGGGGGGGGCCAAACAACCGGGGCCCCCCCGGGGAG
>JAEUIB010000623.1 GCA_016795255.1 Planctomycetota bacterium | reverse complement strand
CGAAATCTGCGACCGAGCACGCGGGAGCCATGTAGACGAGGTCGTCGAACAGCGGCTCGGCGGTGCCCGGCTCATCGGCCGACAGCATGCGCCGGGTGTCCCGCCGAACCAGCTCGTTCAGCACGATCGCCCCCATGCTGTGACCGCACGCGATGATGCGCGGCGGCGGGCCGCCGTTCGGCGGCGTCCAGCGCTCGCGGCGCGCGACGGCCTCGTCGAACAGCCATGCCAGCCGAGCGGCCTCGAGCATCGTGCCGACGTTCGCGTGCGCCTCGGTCGCGCCGTCGACGTCGACCGGATGCAGCGCGTTCGTCGCGCCGATGCCACCGGCGAGGTAGCGCTCCTCCTCGGCGAACAACAGGTGCGTCCGGCGCAGCATCATCTCCCACGCCGGCGTGCCGAAGCCGTCGACGAGCAACCCGGTCACGATCTTGATCGGTGAGGTCAGGATCCACGTCGACAGGCTCCACGCCTGCTGACCGAACGACCGGCAGTCCGAGCCGACCTTGATCGGGAACGTCTCGATCTCGGGCGCCGCGGCGTTCGGGTCGGCGCGATCCGACGGCGGGCGCAGTGCCTTGCCGAACTCGCCGAGCGCGGCCTTCGCGGTCGACTGCGCGGCGGCTTGCTCGTCCGTCCACGTGAACGGCAAGCTCGCCCACATCGACTCCGCGAGCCGACCGAGGCCGAGAGGCGCGCGCGCCAGCGTGCGAGCGACGTCCGAGAGCAGGACGACCGGGAACCACGGCACGCCGGCCCAGCCCTCGTCGCGACCTTGGCGGACGAAGAACAAGTGCTCGAAGTACGAGCTGACCAGCGACGACTGCCAATTGATGAAGATCGGGTAGTAGCCGTCGGCCAACATCAGCGGTCGCAGGACGCGCGCACGCTCCACCGAGCCGGATTGCGTGTTGAGGCCGCCGTGGACGAACACGAACAAGTCCTTCGGACCGTCACTCTTGAAGTCCGACGCCACCGCGTCGAACACGTCGCCGACGTGATGCTTGAACTCGTCGTCCCCCATCTCGCGGTACGGAAGCAACCAATCGCAGGCGTTGTCGAGTGGATCGACGGGTTGCCCCGTGCCGTTGAACATCACGACGTGACGCTTGAACCGAACGTCGTCGTCCTCGCATTCCGACGCGCAACCGAACGCGAGCGCGGCCGCGAGAACCGCACCCATCGCACCGCGAGCACTGCACTTCATGGTCGACCTCCCCGTGGCGTCGCCACAGCGTAGTTCCCGGAACTTCCCACGCAATCGAGCCGTCGAAGCGCCATGCGCACCACCGATCGCTTCATGCGCGTCGCATGCATCGTGTTCGCCCTCTGCGCGTCGGCTCGCGCGTCGACGTATTACGTCTCCCCGTCCGGGTCCGATGCTGCGGCCGGAACCTCGGCCGCGGTCGCGTGGAAGACACTGCAGAAAGCCGCGAACGTCGTCCAAGCCGGTGACACCGTCATCGTGCTCCCCGGCACGTACGCGGGATTCAACCTGTTCACGTCCGGCGCGCCCGGCGCGCCGATCACGTTCACGGCGAACTCCGGTGGTTCGACGCCGAACCCGAACGTGATCGTGAACACGAACAACACGTTCACGGGCAAGGACCGCATCAATCTCGAAGGGGCGTCCCACGTCGTGATCGAAGGCTTCACGGTGCTCGGCACCGGCGATCCCGCGACAAACCGGACCGGGATCCGCACCGTCCTCGCCTCGCACGTCACGATCCGCGCGAACCGAGCCGACCTGTGCGGACGCTGGGGCATCCTCACGGGCTTCGTCGACGACGTGTTGATCGAGGACAACGAGTGCTCGCGCTCCGCGGCCGAGCACGGCATCTACGTCAGCAACAGCGGCGATCGACCGATCGTGCGGCGCAACCGCATCTGGGGCAACCATTCGAACGGGCTGCACATGAACGGCGACGTCACGCTCGGCGGCGACGGCGTCATCAGCGATGCGCTGGTCGAGCGCAACGTGATCTGGGAGAACGGCAACGGCAATCCGGCGTTCGGCGCTCCGGGCGGCTCGGCGATCAATTGCGACGGCGTGCAGAACGCGACGATCCGGAACAACCTGCTGTACCTGAACCACAAGAGCGGCATCTCGCTGTACCGCATCGACGGCGGCGCACCGTCGAGCGGCAATCGCGTCGTCAACAACACCGTGCGCAACGCGTCGGACGCTCGCTGGGCCCTCAACATCCAGGACGCGAGTTCGGGGAACGTCGTCGTCAACAACGTGCTGCTGAACGACCACTCGTTCCGCGGAGCCGTCGACATCGGCTCGAGCTGTCTGCCCGGGATGATCGCGAACCACAACGCCGTGAAGGACGCGTTCTCGATCGACGGCTCGGTGATGACGCTCGCGCAGTGGAAGGCGACGACCGGGCTCGACTCCGCGTCGTTCGTGTCGAGCGTCGGAGCGTTGTTCGCGAGTCCGGCGACCGGCGACTATCAATTGAAGGCCGGCGCTCCGGCGATCGACAAGGGCCAGAGCACGTTCGCTCCGAACGACGACTTGCTCGGCAAGCACCGCCCCGCCGGGCTCGGGTTCGACATCGGCTCCTACGAGTTCGGCGCGTGCTTCGGTTCGACGGACACGGTCGGCAGCGGGATCTCCGGCACCGCGGGAGTCGCCCCCCTGCTGTCCGCGATGGGTTGTCCCGATCAAGGAAGCTCGCTGACCCTGCAAGTGGCGCAAGCCGCTCCGTTGGCCGCGGGGATGCTCTTCGTCGGGACCCAGGCCACCTCGCTGGCCGCATTCGGGGGAACGTTGTACTTGGTTCCTGCCCTCGGGATTCCGCACGTCGCGAGCGCCGCGGGTACGTTCGCGATCGGGTCCACGCTGCCGATGAACCCGGCACTGACCGGTTCGAGTCTCCGCGTCCAAGCGTTCTACGCCGACGGTGCCGCGACTCAGGGAGTCTCCGCGACCGCGGGGCTCGAGTTCGTGTTCGACTGACGCTGCGAGGTTCATTCGCAATCGAACCGACGTATGCTCCGCCGCAACCAGTTTCCTACGGAGGAGAGCATGCGTCGTCCGATCATCGTTTCGCTGTTCACCTTGTTCGCGAGTTCCGCCTTCGCAGCGGTCATCACCGTTCCCGGCGCTCAGCCGAACATCCAAGCCGCCGTGAACGCATCGAACCCCGGCGACACGATCCTCGTTTCGGCGGGGACGTACGAGGAGAACGTCGACATCGCCGGCGGCTTCGACGGACTCACGATCAAGGCCAAGGGCAAGGTGATCCTCGATTGCCGCCCGAGCGGCGCGACCGGCACGGGCCCGGGCTTCGCCGTCGCGTCGCAGAACGTGACGATCCAAGGCTTCACGATCCGCCACGCGAAGGGAACGAATGCGCACGGCGTGTTCGCGGCCTCGGGCGCCGACGGCCTGACGCTGCGCAAGCTCACGATCGAACACACCGACTCGGCCGGCATCAAGGTCACGGCCAACGGCGTGACGATCGAGAACACGACGGTCGTCGGGTGCGACGGCGGCATCCAAGTGACCGGGGCGAACGCCGTCATCTCGAAGTGCGCGGTGCGCCAGGACGGCAACGATGGAATCCTGATCACCGGCAACGACGCGCTGGTCTCCAAGTGCGTGCTGATCACGATCGAAGACGGTGAAGGCATCGAGGTCGTCGGATTCGACGCCATCGTCGAAAAGAACGTCGTCGACGGCGCGGACGGCCCGGCGATCCTCACCGACGGCAACAACCCCACGATCCGCTCGAACAAGATCCTGCGTCAGTGCGACGACGATCCGGGGATCGACGTGAGCAACGCCTCGGCGGGGCTCGTCGAGAACAACTCGATCCGCAACACGTACGAGGACGGCATCGAGATCAACTCGAGCGTGACGGATCTCACCGTCACCAAGAACAAGATCACGAACTGCGGCAGCGAGGACGAGAACGGCATCGCACTCCGGGGTTCGAACTGCACGGTGTCGAAGAACGTGATTCGCAACTCCCAGATGGACGGCATCGAAGTGGTCGGCGACGGCAACACCATCTCCGACAACGTCATCATCGACAGCCTCGAGGACGGCATCGACGTCGAGGTCGGCGCCAACAACAACACGATCGTCGGCAACAAGTGCCTGAAGAACCGCGGCGAAGGCTTCGAGAACAACGGCGCCGGCACGACGTTGACCGGCAACACGCTGAAGAACAACCGCATCGACTTCGCCGACAACGGGACGTTCGCGACGCCGCCGTCGGGCAACTCGTTCACGACCGGAGGTGTCGGCACGACGCCCGAAATCGACGACTGATCGACGGATCGAGTTCCGACGCGACGACGCCCGCCGACCGGACCCTCGCGGTTCGATCGGCGGGCGTTTCCGTTCCCACGTCGGTCGCGGGTCGCGGCCCGATCGTCCCGGTCGAGGCGCCGGAGCTCGATTCACGAGAACGACGCCCCGGCTCGCGCGAGACGTCTCGACGTATACTCCCCACCTCACTCAACACGACCCCATGGAGGAGTGCTTGAAGCTCGCCATCGCTCTTTGTCTGTCGGCCTCGTGCGTGGCCGCGTCGTCCGCAGCAACGATCACCGTGCCCGGTGATCAGCCGAACATCCAAGCCGCCGTGAACGCGTCGAACCCCGGCGACACGATCCTCGTCTCGGCAGGGACGTACGAGGAGAACGTCGACATCGCCGGAGGCTTCAACGGACTCACGATCAAGGCCAAGGGCAAGGTGATCCTCGATTGCCGCCCGAGCGGCGCGTCCGGCACGGGCCCGGGCTTCGCCGTCGCGTCGCAGAACGTCACGATCCAGGGCTTCACGATCCGTCACGCGAAAGGGACGAACCCACACGGCGTGTTCGCGGCGGCGGGTGCCGACGGCTTGACGCTGCGCAAGCTCACGATCGAGCACACGGACTCGTCGGGCATCGACGTCACCGCCAACAGCGTGACGATCGAGAACACGACGGTCGCCGGCTGCGACGGCGGAATCCAAGTGACCGGGGCGGACGCCGTCATCTCGAAGTGCACGGTGCGCCAGGACGGCAACACCGGGGTTCTGATCACCGGCAACGATGCGCTGATCTCGAAGTGCTTGCTGATCACGATCGAGGACGGAGAAGGCATCCGAGTTGCAGGGTCGAATGCCATCGTCGAAAAGAACGTCGTCGACGGCGCGGACGGCCCGGCGATCCTCACCGACGGCAAAAACCCCACGATCCGCTCGAACAAGATCCTGCGTCAGTGCGACGACGATCCGGGGATCGACGTGAGCAACGCCTCGGCGGGGCTCGTCGAGAACAACTCGATCCGCAACACGTACGAGGACGGCATCGAGATCAACTCGAACGTGACGGATCTCACCGTCACCAAGAACAAGATCACGAACTGCGGCAGCGAAGACGAGCACGGGATCGAACTCAGCGGCTCGAACTGCACGGTGTCGAAGAACGTGATCCGCAACTCCCAGAAGGACGGAATCAACGTGATCGGCGACGGCAACACCATCTCCGACAACGTCATCATCGACAGCCTCGAGGACGGTATCGACGTCACGAGCGGCGCGAACGACAACACGATCGTCGGCAACAAGTGCCTGAAGAACCGCGGCGAAGGGTTCGAGAACGGCGGCGGCAACACGACGCTGACCGGCAACACGATGAAGAACAACCGCACCGACTTCGCCGACAACGGGACGTTCGCGACGCCGCCGTCCGGCAACTCGTTCACGACCGGAGGCGTCGGCACGGCGCCCGAAATCGACGACTGATCGACGTCGACACGAGGATTCGAACGAAGCGGCCGCGGACCGTGGACCGGTCCGCGGCCGCTTCGCTTGCAGCCACGACTCGAGGCGACGCGATCGGCGTCGCGACGCCGTCAGGCGCGTGCGTGCTGGTCGAGGAACTCCGCCAGCACGCGGCCGGCGAGGATCAGTTCCTTCGTCTCCGCGTCGGTGTAGGTGCGTTCACCGTGCGTTCCGATGCCGAGCGTTCCCGCGAGCGAGTTGTCGTCGCGGAGGATCGGCACGCACAGCGCGCCGCCGACACCCATCGTCTTCGCGCCGGGCTGGACGACGCCGGACGTGTCCTGCTGGATGTTGCACTGCGTCACCGGCTGCGCCGTGCGCGCGCACTCGCCGGCGATGCCCTTGCCGACCGGCACTTCCTTGATCAGCGCGAGGACCGGGGCCGGCACTCCGCGCGCGACCTTCAAGTTCAGTTGGTTGCGACCCGCATCGAGCGTGTGGATCGTCAACGTGTCCGAGTGGAAGTGCTCGAGGACGTTGCCCGCGACCTTGTTCCACGCTCGGTCCGCGTCGGGTTCGAACGCGAGCACGCTGCGGATGAAGTTGTTGAAGTTCGTCATGGAATGCCTCCGGATGCGCTCTTGTCCCACGCGGCTCGTGACGCCCGCGCGAAGCCGGGCACGATAGCGGCTCGCGGCCCGGCGTGAACAGCCGGCACGACGGGGTTCGGGCGGCGGATCAGGCGATCTTGGTCCACAGCGAGATCGTCGGCCCGACGTCGAACAACTCGGCCACGCGAGCCTTCAGCGCGGCGATGTGCGGCGTTTCGAGGTGACGGTCGAGTTCCGCCTTGCTGGTCCAGTTCTCGTGGAACAGGAATTGGCGCGGGTCGGCCACATCCTGATGCAGGTCGTAGTTCACGCATCCGCGTTCGGCGCGCGTCGGAGCGACCAGTGCGGACAGCGCGGCCTTGGCCTCCGCTTCCTTGCCCTTCTTCGCGGTGAAGGTGGCGACGACGGTCAGGTGCGGCATGGGAACCTCCGGGGCGAGCGTTCGGCGGAGACTACCGACCGGCCCGGGCCTGGACGAACCCGCCGGAGTTTTTCGTTTCACGGCGACGTGCGGCACGCGATCGATGCCGGGCGGAGGATCCCGCATGACTCTCGCCCCCCGTTCCGCAGGCGTCGCCTTGGCCGTGGCCGCGTTCGCGCTCGACGCCCTCGGCGAGACGCACGTCGTCCCGACCGACCACCTCACGATCCAGGACGCGATCGACGTCGCGCTGCCGGGCGACACGATCCTCGTGAAAGCGGGCGTGTACACCGAGAACGTCGTGATCCCGAAGGAGCTCGCGGGACTCCAACTGCGCGGCAAGGGCAAGGTCGTCCTCGACGCCCACGCGTCGATGGTCGAGCAGGACATCGGCCCCGGCCTCGTCGTGCTCGCGCCGAACGTGGTGGTCCGCGATCTCGAGATCCGCAACGCATCGTTCGGCGACAACCCGTACGGCGTGCTCGTCACCGAGACCGGCAACACCGTGCTGCAGAACCTGCGCATCTCGCACTGCGTCGACGCGGGCATCGTGATCAACGCGTGCCCCGACGTCCGCATCGAGGGTTGCACGATCGAGGCCTGCGGCTCCGGCATCCTCGCGAACGGCGATCGCGGAGTCGTGCGCAAGGCGACGATCCGCAACTGCGCAGGACCCGCGGTGCTCGCGGCGGGACTCGACATGGTCGTCGAGCAGTGCAAGGTCTCGACCGTGCTCGGAGAGTTCGCCATCGCGGCGATCGGACCGGATGCGCGCGTGCGCAAGAACGCGATCACGAACGCGAGCGGAGCGGCGATCGTCGTCGAAGGCCCGAACGCCGTGGTCGAGAGCAACGACGTGCAAGGGAGCGGCGGCGGCGCCTTCATCACCGGAGCGGCGCCACTCGTGCGCAAGAACACGATCCGCCGCTGCGGCGACGGAGCGGTCGGCATCTACGTCGCGCTCGGCGTCGGCGCGACGATCGAGCAGAACGTGGTCGAGGACGTCGCAGCGCACGGCATCTACGTCGGCGCGGACTCGATGCAGAGCACGCTGACGAAGAACTCCGTGCGCCGCTGCGGCTCGAACGGCGAATCGGGCTTCACGATCGACGCGCAGGATTGCGTGCTGACGAAGAACCAGGCGCGCGAGTGCTTCCGCGACGGCTTCCGCGTCCACGGCGTCGGCACGGAGCTCGAGCGGAACCTCGCCGAGCGCTGCGGCGAAGACGGCTTCGACGTCGAGGCCGGCGCACTCGGCGCGACGCTGCGGCTGAACGTCGCCAAGGCGTGCGGCGCCGAGGGCATCGAGATCAACGCGACGGGAGTCGCCCTCGAGCTCAACGTGGCGAAGGGCAATCGCATCGACCTCGCCGCGGACGGCTCGGTCGTGACGTTCGTCGGCAACAGCTATTCGAACGGCGGCTTGTTCCAGTCGCCGCAGATCGACTACTGAACGCGAGCGGCTCGAGCCGCTCGCTCCGAGTCCTCGGCGTCGCCACGGCGGCGAGCAGCGCCGATCGCGCCATGCGTCCCTCTACACTGCGCGGCGAACCGCCATGCCGCACCCAAAGCGCGAGATCCGATCTTCCGCCGAGCCGCTGACCCTCTGGCGGCGCCACGACGTCCGCGCACTCCTGCACGGCAGAACGCTGCGCACGGAGATCGAGGCGGGCCGCCTCGCGCGACTCCTCGTCGATCCGCACATCGCGAAGGTGCTGCCGACGGATCGGCGCGTCACGGTCGAACCGCACGACGACGTCGTGGTCCGCGTCGTGACCAGTGCTTACCACCGCTACACCGACGAGCCGATGTACGCGCTGCGAGGAGTCCTCGACCCGTTCCACGGAGCATGCACGCCGGGGGCGGGACGAGCTCCGTCGCGCGAGCGGGTCATCACGCGCCTCCTCGAGTTGCTCGACACGCCGTACTTGTTCGGCGGGACGTCCGAGCAAGGCAGCGCGCGCCAACGCGACGTTCTGCTCGAGCTCGGCGCGTTCGCCGTAGAGGACTTCGAGCACGCCGAGCTCGACCGCATCGCGAGGTCGCACGGGGTCGACTGCTCGGGACTCTTGAACGCGGCCACCGATGGTTTCTTCATCGGGGACAGTCGCGACACGGTCCAACTCGGTCCCGTCGTCGCGATCCGAGAGGGCACCGCTGCGGACGAAGTCGCTCGCATGCTGGAGCCCCTCGATGTCCTCGTCTGGAAGGGACACATGGTCGTCGCGCTCGGCGATGGCCGCATCATCCAGTCGGTCGGCGACGGCAAGAACGCCAACGCGTTCTTCGCGGAGTGCGGCGGCGCCGACAGCGCATGGCAGCGCTACAACCGAGTCGCGATCGACGAAGACCGAGCGATCCTCAACGCGCTGGAGCACAGGCTAGGCCTGAGACCCGC
>JAEUIB010000054.1 GCA_016795255.1 Planctomycetota bacterium | reverse complement strand
CGCAGAGTTTGAAGGGTGCACAGGAAGCCGAGGTCGAGCACGCGAAGCAGAAGCACCAGCTCGCGGTCGCGCTCGAGATCCAGAGCAACCTGTTCCCGAAGACGCTCCCGCAAGTGCCGGGCTACGACCTGGCCGCGTTCTATCGGCCGGGGCCCGAAGTCGGCGGCGACTACTACGACGTGTTCCCGATGCAAGACGGCCGGCTGTTCCTCGCGGTCGCTTCGGCGTCGGGCAAGGGCATCCCCGCGGCGATGCTGACCGTGATGGCGCGGTCGTTCACGACGGCGACCGCCGAGCGCGAGAACGACATCGCCTCGATCTTCAAGATCGTGAACCGGCTGCTGTCCCCCGATCTGCGCCGCGGCATGTACGTGACGTCGCTGGCGGCGATCCTCGACCCGAAGTCCGGCCGGCTGCAGGTCGCGAACGCGGGGCATCACCCGCTGATCCGCTACGACGCGGCGACGAAGGCCGTCGCGCCGGTGCATGCGGACGGCATCGGCCTGGGCTTCGACAAGGGCCCGGTGTTCGACCGCACGCTGCGCGTGATCGAGATCGAGCTGAAGCCCGGCGATCGCGTGACGATGGTCACGCCGGGCGTGTTCGGCATCAAGAACCGCGAAGGCCACGAGCTCGGCGAGGAGAACTTCCACCGGCTCGTCGCGCGCGAAGCCGCGAAGGAGTCGAGCGCGTTCGTGAAGCTCGTGACGTACACGCTCGACCAGTTCCTCGGCGGCTCGGTGCCCGATTCCGACATCACGTTCCTGACGCTGCGCCGGTCGTGAGCGAGCCGATGGACATCCGCAAGTTCCAGAAGCAGATCGAGGCGATCTACTTCGCGAAGGACAACGCACGCGGCGTCGCCGGCACGTTCATGTGGTTCGCCGAAGAAGTCGGCGAGCTGTCGCGCGCGCTGCGCCGCAAGAACGACGACGAGCTGAAGGGCGAGTTCGCGGACGTGCTGGCGTGGCTGTCGACGCTGGCGTCGATCGCCGGCATCGACCTCGAGGAAGCCGCCGTCGCGAAGTACGGCAAGGGCTGCCCGCGCTGCGCGAAGACGCCGTGCGCGTGCGCCGAGCCGAAGAAGCCGACGGGCGGCGCGGTTTGACGCGGTGACGGCGCAGTGCACGCGCTGAGCGGCGGCGACACGCTGACGATCCTGCTCGCGGTCGCGACCGTGCTGCTGACTGCGCGCGTGCTCGGAGAAGTCGCTCGCCGCTTCGGGTTGCCGACCGTACTCGGCGAGATCCTCGCCGGGGTGCTGCTCGGCAAGACCGTGCTCGCGCGAGTCGCGCCCGCCGCGTTCGAGCGACTGTTCCCGGCGCACGGCGCGGCGCCGATCGTCCTCGACGGACTCGGACAGATCGCGATCGCGCTGTTCCTGCTGGTCGCCGGCATGGAAGTCGATCTGTCGACGATGCGGCGACGCGGGCGCACGGCGATCGCGGTCGCGGGCGCCGGCATGCTGGTGCCGTTCGCTCTCGGATTCGGTTCCGCGCGATGGTTCGCCGACGCGCTCGAAGCGGGCTCGCCGTTGCGGGGCGACGCGTTCGCGGCGTTCTTCGGCATCGCGCTGTCGATCTCGGCGCTGCCGGTGATCGCGCGGATCCTGATGGACCTGCACATCTACCGCAGCGACTTCGGCATGACGATCGTCGCGGCGGCGATCGTCAACGACCTCGTCGGCTGGGTCGCGTTCGCGGCGTTGCTGATGAGCCTCGACGGCCAGCACACCGGCGGGTGGATGACGACGGCGGGGCTCGCGATCGGGTTCGCCGTCGTGATGCTGACGCTGGTGCGTGCGGCGATCCATCGCGCTCTGCCGTGGGTCTTGGCCTACGCGCAGTGGCCGACCGGGATCCTCGCGGCGTCGCTCGGCGTCACGCTGCTGTCGGCGGCGGCGACGCAGGCGCTCGGCATCCACGCGCTGTTCGGTGCGTTCCTCGCCGGCGTCGCTCTCGGCGATTCGACGCACATGCGCGAACACACGAAGGCGACCATCGCGGATTTCGTGCACTCGTTCTTCGCGCCGCTGTTCTTCGGGGCGATCGCGCTGCGACTCGACCTCGTCGAGTACTTCGACGGGGTCATGTGCGCGGTCGTGCTCGCAGTGGCGTGCATCGGCAAGCTCGGCGGTTGCGGTCTGGCGGCGCGGCTGTGCGGAACGCCGGCGCGCGAGGCGTTCGCGATCGGAGCGGCGCTGAACGCGCGCGGATCGATGGAGATCGTGCTGGGCTTGGTCGCGCTGCAAGCCGGCCTGATCGGCGAGACGCTGTTCGTCGCGTTGATCCTCATGGCGCTGGTGACGTCGCTGCTGTCCGGACCGCTGATCGTCCGCGCGCTGCGATTGCGGGCGCCGCGACGGCTGCGGGACCACGTCGGCTCGAAGGCGTTCGCGGCGCAACTGCGCGCGACGACCGCCGGCGAAGCGATCGAGGAGTTGGCGACGCTGGCCGCAGGACCCGCCCGGTGCGACGCGCGCGCGATCGCGTCCGATGCGCGGGAGCGCGAGGCGATCGCGTCGACCGGCCTCGGCGGAGGCGTCGCCGCACCGCACGGCCGCGACGCGTCCCTGAAGTCGCCGCTGGTCGCCATCGGCGTGTCGCCGACGGGCATCGACTTCAACGCTCCGGACGGCGAGCCGGCGCATCTCGTGTTCCTCGTACTCACGCCGGCGTCCGACGACGGGGCGCAACTCGAACTGCTCGCCGATCTGGGCCGACGATTCGAGGATCCGACGATGCGGGCCAGAGCGATCGCGGCGCGCAGCTTCGTCGAGTT
>JAEUIB010000608.1 GCA_016795255.1 Planctomycetota bacterium | reverse complement strand
GACGGTGCCCGCGTACGGCGGGTACAGGAACAGCGGATCGGCGACGACATCTCCGTTCGCGTCGAACACGAGCCGCCGGATCCAGCGATTGACGAAGTCGCCGACGTACAGGCAATCGCGGTACCCGACGGGGAACTGCGGTGCGCGGACGCGCGGCCCCATCGTGATCGAGCCCTGCGGCACCAGCAGGTAGTACTCGGGGTCGATGTGCTGGTACGCGAAGTGCGGCTTCGCGACGGCCGAGCAGTCGGCGAGGAAACAGTCGTTCGCTTCCGAATCGGGCCAGCCGAAGTTCGCCGCGGGCTGGACGAGGTTCGCTTCTTCCCACGAGGTCAGGTTGTTGCCGCCGACGTCGCCGATCCACATCTGCCCGGTCTGCGGATCGACGCTGGTGCGGAACGGGTTGCGCAAGCCGTACGCGTAGATCTGCGGCTTCGCGCCCGGCGCGCCGACGAACGGATTGCCGCTCGGCACCGAGCCGTCGTCGTTCAGACGCAGCAGCTTGCCGTCAAACGCCGACATTTCCTGCGCGCGCGCGGCGACGTAGTTGTCACCGACGGCGACGTAGAGCTTGCCGTCCACCCCGAACGCGAGTGCTCCGCCGTGGTGGTAATCGGACGCGAGATGGTCGTTCTGCCAGATCAACGTCTCGCTCAGCGGGTCGGCGCTCGCGCCGATCACCGTGAAGCGCGCGACGCGATCCCGCGGTTCGGCCGTCGTATAGAACGCGTACAGGAACCCGTTGGTCGCGAACTGCGGATGCGCGGCCAAGCCGACGAGCCCGCGCTCGCCGTTCGTCGTGTCGACCGCGATCTGCAGCAGCGGCGCCGCCTGCAGTTGCCCGTTGGCGTAGACCTTGATCGCGCCGCCGCGCTCGCCGATCAGCAAGCGACCGTCGGGCAGGAACTCGAGCGTCGTCGGCTCGACGAGGTTCGTCACCAATGGCGTGCGTTCGAATCCCGGCGGCAATCCGGTGTTCGACACCACCGCCGTGTTGCTGCCGTTCGCCGCCGACGCCATCCACAGCGCCATCGCCGGACCGCTCGCGATCGTGCCGGACGGCGCGTTCGCTCCGCTCGTGTCGTGCGTGACGGTGCCCGTGCCTTCCTCGAGCCGGTACGAACCGACGAGGCCCGGAGTGTTCGGCAGCAACACGCGATCGAGCGCTTCGAGCACCTGCACGCGCGTTCGCACGCGGTTCCAGATGCGCACCTCGTCGACGAACCCGTTGAACGAGCGGAACTGCGCGAGGTCGTGCTTCGCCGCGCCGACGACCAGGAAACGGCCGAGCGCATCTTGTGCACCGACGACGCCGACGTCGGGATACGACAGGTTCGCGGTCGACGCCCCGGCGATGCTGGCCACGTCGAGCGCGCCGTCGACGTAGATGAACTTGCGACCCGACGACTGCTGCCGGACCACGGCGACGTGGTGCCAACTGCCGTCGAGCACGAGGACGTCGCCTTCCAACGTGTGCTCACCGTCGAACGTCGGGCCCTGGCCGCGACCGGTCCCGAATCGGACGTATCCGCCCGCGATCGAGATCCCGAAGTCCGCATCGCTGCCGCCGAGGATGTCGCGATCGACGACGACGTTGCCGTCCATCCACGCATTGGTCAGCAGGTCGACGTCGCCGCCGGCGTTCGCCGTCACGTTGTCGGTGAGGTTGCCCTTGACCCAGAACTCGATCGTGAAGTCGCCGGCACCGACGTCGATCGGCGTGTTGCCGGCCGATCCGGCGACGTCGTCGTCGACCGGGATCTTGATGCGATCGCGCTGCGCCGATCCGGTGCCGAAGAAGCGGATCGAGAACGACGACGCGGACGATTGCGCGGACAGGTCACTCGCGCAGACCAGCGCGAGAACTGCCGCCGCAATCGACCTGCCGGCAGACAGGCCGAACATCGGGACGCTCCGGAACGGGGTGCGAGGCCGGGATGGAACCGGGGGCGACCCCCGATTCCTTCACGGGCTCCTTGGCGGGTGCATGCGGCGAACGGCCCACGCCGGGGGCGCGGGCCGTTCGCTGCAGGTTCGCTCCGGAAGATGCCCGACGGGTCGAGTCGGTGCCACGCGTTTTCTGGCGGAACTTGCGTCGCCCCCGGCGACACCACGCGCTCGCAAGCCTCCCCAGAAAAGTCTCTTGCGTCCGCACACCGCCGACTCGACGCAACCGGGGCCGCGCGTGATCCCGGTCGCGTCGCGGTCCGGGATTCCTGGGATCACGGGATCACGACGAAGACGTCGGTGCCGGCGCCGGTCTTGACGCTCTGCGCGCCGTCGAGGTCGACCTTGAAGAACGTGACCTCGTCGTCGCCCTTGCCGGCGCGGAGGTCGAGGTCGCCCTCGATCGTGACCGCGGACAGGCTGAACTCGTTGTTGCCGCCACGCAGATCGAATCGGACGTCCGAAGCGCACACCGACTCGGTGTAGGTCAGGACGTCCGCGCCGTCCTTCGTGCGGACGTCGATCGAGCCGTCGACGTCGAGCTTGCTGAGCCACGACCACGTCGACGTCTTCGAGCGCAGATCCATGCGCAGGTCGCCCTGGATCCACGTCGGGTGGATGAACGACGTCAGGGTCTCGTCGGTGTGCGACGTCCACTTCAGGTCGCCCCAGATCTCGCTGAGGATGACGCCGAACGTCGCGACTTGGCCCTTGCCCGCGACCACGCGCAGGCGCCCCTCGACCTTCGTTTCGACCACCGACACCGATAAGTCGCCGACGCCGCGCACGTCGACGTTCGTGTGGAACAACGAATCCTCGATCGCGACCGTGCAGTACGGGACCGTCACCCGGATGTCGGTCTTCCCCGCGACGACCACGTTCGTCAATTCGATCGCCTTCGGCGATGCCCCGATCAGCGACAGCGTGCGGCCGACGGACGTGTCCTCGAATTTCGTCGCACCGAACGCGCCGAGCGCCGACACCGTGCCGAAGCCGACGACCGCATCGCGACCGATCGTCGACGTGCGGATCCGATATGCGATGCCGGGTGCTCCGCTCTTGACGCGCAGGTCGCGCCCGACCGCCGTCATGTCGACCGAGAACGCGTCGCGATCGGCGCTCTTCTCGACGCGCAGATCGCGGCCGATCGTCGCGTTGCCGACGCCGAAGAAGTCCTCGCCCTGCCCGAGGCGCATCCGCAGGTCGCGCGGCGCGATGCCGGCGAAGTCGACGCGGTCGTCACCACCGCCCATGTCGAACACGACGTCGCGCGCGACGCCGTAGAACGTGTCGGCCGTGAATCCGTTGATCGTCGTCGGCGACATCGTCGACTGGATCCCCCAGTAGTTCCCGCCCGGCGAATAGAACACCGAGATGTCGTCGCGGACGGCCGAGCCCGTGACGACGAGGTCGCCGGACTTCGACACGAACGCCTGGACGTCCGCAGCTCGGGCGTCGGCGCCCGCCACGAAGGCCGAAGCGAGCGCGACCAGGGCGAAGACGTGGCGTCGGAACATCGAGTCGAACATGGGAGCCTCCGTGGTTTCGTGGGTTCGGGGGGCGCCGGTCACCGGCGGACGAGGTCACGGAAGGCCTCACGGAGTGGCGGTCGAGCGCCCCCAACGAAATCCAGGACTTCCGGCGCGGAGACCCCGACCCGCACCTGCGGCCCGGTTGCCGACGGCGCGAGTTCCGGGCAGGATCGGGGCATGACCGAGGAGCCGTCACCCGACCTCGAAGGATTGACCCGATCGCTGCGCGCCTGGGCGGCCGGCGACTCGCGGGCCGAGGGCGAGGTGTTCTCGCGACTGCAGCACGAACTGCGACGCATGGCGCGAGCGCAACTCGGCGGCGACGCGGACCGCCACACGCTGCAACCGACCGCGCTCGTCCACGAGGCGTGGATGAAGTTGTTCCGCACCGGCCGGCCGTCGGTCGACGGCGGCTCGCACCTCGTCGGGTTGATGGCGAAAGCGATGCGCTCGGTGTTGGTCGATCACGCGCGCGGCAAGGCCGCGGTGAAGCGCGGCAGCTCGGCGCGACCGTTGTCGCTCGACGCGACCGGCGTGGTCCGCTCCGACGACTCCGGCCTCGCGCTCGAACCGGCGGATCTGCTGGTCGTCGACGAGACGATCGAGCGCCTGCGCGCGGTCGACGCCGAGTTGGCACAGGTCGTCGAGCTGCGGTTCTGGGCCGGGTTGACCAACGACGACATCGCGACGGCGCTCGGCGTCCATGCTCACACGGTCGAGCGTCGCTTCCAGTTGGCGCGAGCGTGGATGCAACGCGAATTGGATCGCGCCGCCGCCGGCTCCCGCGACGACGAGCCGCGTGCATGAGCGATCGCTGGCAGGACGTCCGGACGTGGTTCGAGCGAGCGCTCGACCATCCCGTCGCGGAACGCGAAGCGTTCGTGAAGAGTCATTGCGGCGCGGATCCCGCACTCGTCGACGAAGTCGTCGGCTTGCTGCGCGCCGCGGAGCGCGAGTCGACGTTCGGCGCGGCGCTCGAAGCCGGTCCGCTGCGCGCGCCGGCCGCGCTCGCGCCGGGCGATCGCGTCGGACGTTATCGCCTCGAACGCGTCCTCGGCCACGGCGGCATGGGCACGGTGTGGGCCGCGCGCCAGGATGCGCCCGACCGACTCGTGGCGCTGAAGGTGTTGCAGCACGCGCTCGCACGTCCGGAGGACGTCGCGCGCTTCCGCTTCGAAGCCGAGGTGCTCGCGCGACTGCGTCATCCGAACATCGCGCAGATCCACGAGGCCGGGCAGCTCGACGGCGGGCAGCCCTACTTCGCACTCGAGTACGTCGACGGCGGCACGCCGCTGCACGCGTACATGAAGGCGCGCGCGTTACCGCGCCGTGAGCGACTGGCGTTGCTGGCGACGATCTGCGACGCAGTCGCGCACGGTCATCAGCGCGGCGTCGTGCATCGCGATCTGAAGTCGGCGAACGTGCTCGTCGACTCGGCCGGCTTCCCGAAGGTGATCGACTTCGGCATCGCGCGCGCGATCGACGTCGGCGCGGTCGAATCGCCGTCGTTCACGCGCACCGGCGAAGTGGTCGGGACGCTGTCGTCGATGGCTCCCGAGCAGCTCGTCGCC
>JAEUIB010000052.1 GCA_016795255.1 Planctomycetota bacterium | reverse complement strand
GCTCGTGGGCGGTGAGCCGCTGTCGCTCGCGCTCACCAACGCGAAGCCCTTCGGCAGCGCGGCGATCATCGTCGGGTTCTCGCAGCTGAATGCGCCGTTCATGGGTGGCACGCTCGTCCCGGCGCCGAACACCGTCGTGGCCGGCCTGCCGCTGGACGCGAGCGGAGCGCTCGTGATCTGCACCACGATGCCGGTCGGCGTGCCGTCGGGCGCGCAGTTCTGGGTCCAGTACTGGATCCTCGATCCCGCGGGGCCGCAGGGCGTCTCCGCGTCCAACGGGCTCCGCGGAACGACGCCCTGACCGAGTCTCGCCACGGTCCGCCGCGGCGCGGCTCGCGGGCTCCGTTTGCGAGACGCGATCGCGCAAGTTCGCTCAGCGCGGCGACCTAGCCCGCGTTCGGTTGCCGGCGGCGATCGCACGCGGGGTCCTCGGGCTCGCTCGTCGGTCGCTTCCGGCTGCACGTCCGGACAACGGATCCCGCTAGAGCCCCCTTGCCCGACGCGGGAGTCACGGTCAAGCTCCGCGCACCTGCGAGTTCGGGGGTCTGCATGCGATTCGTCGTTGCGGTCATGGTTTCGTTGGGTGTCGCGAACGTCGCCTGCGCCGGGGGCGAGTTCCCCGGACGCAGCCTGTTCCTCGGTCAGGGTGCGAATGCCGTCGAGGTCGCCGACATCGACCTCGACGGGGATCTCGACGCCCTCGTGCTGGATGCCCTGGGACTCCAGTTACATGCCCTCGTCGGTGACGGGACCGGGGCGCTCGTCCTCGCGAGTTCGACCCTCGTCGGCACGAATCCGTCGACGGAGACACCCTCGACGCTCGCGCTCGGTGATTTCGACGGCGACGGTCGCGTCGATGCGGCGGTCGGACATCCGTTCGTGGACAAGGTCACGATCGTGCGCAATCTCGGCGGCGCGACGTTCAGCGTGTTCGGCACGCTGACGTTCGGCGCGTCGCCCTCCGCGCCGATTTCGCAACTGCAGTGCGCCGAGCTCGATGCGGACGGTCGCACGGACTTGGTGATCGTCCGCAACGCGGGGATCTACGTCTCGCTCGCGCAGCCGGGTTTCGGGCTCGGGAGCCCGACGCTGGCGGTCGCGATCCCGGGCACGACGATCTCCGTCGCGTCGCGCGACTTCGACGGCGACGGCGCCGCCGAACTCCTCGTCGGCACGGTGGGGCCCGCGCTGCTGCTCTACGCGAACGACGGCAATGCGGTGTTCGCCGCGTCGTCGTCGTCGCCGACCAACGCGTTCGACACGCAGGCAATCGCGCTCGCGGACCTCGACGGGGACGGGGACGACGACGTCGTCCGGGTCGGCGAGTTCGACGAGCCCGTCGTGCTGTTCGGCGACGGATCGGGCGCGTTCGTCGATCCGACGCCGTTGCCGATCGCGTCGTTCTCGGTGGCGATCGAAACCGGCGACATCAACGGCGACGGGTTCGTCGACGCTCTGTTCGCGCCGAAGTTCAGCGACGCCGTCGCGACGTTCGGCAACGGCACCGGACTGCTCGCGCCGCTCGGCGATCTCGGTACGTACCCGTCGACTCCGAGCGGGATCGCGCTCGGCGATCTCGACGGCGACGGCGCCGACGACGTCCTGGTCGCGCTCGGCACGCAGAAGCCGCTCGCGATCCGCATGTCGAACGGCGCCGGGAACGGCTTCGGACTGCATGCACTGCCGAACGCTTCACCGGGCGCGATCGCCGCGACCGACTTCGATCTCGACGGCGATCAGGATCTCGTGGTGAAGCTGACGAGTTCGATCCCGTTCGTCGCACGATCGCTGCGCAACGACGGGTTCGGGAACTTCCAGCCCGCGGTCGCGGATGTCCCGATCCCTGGAGAAGGCTTCGTGCTCGAGCTCGCGGACTTCGACGCGGACGGCATCGACGACCTGGTGACGCTGGGGAGCGGCGCGTTGCGCATCCGGCGAGGGCAGCTCGGAGGAGGGTTCGCGTCGTCGCCGAACGGTTCGGTCGCGGTGAACGCGCAGCCCGGCGTGCTCTACAAGTTCGCGGCCGCCGACTTCGACGGCGACAATCAACTCGACTTCGCCTACGGAACCGACCTGTTGAATCCGTGCGGATGCCAGGCCCAGGTGTGGTTCGGCAACGGGTCGTTCGGCTTCTCGGCGCCCGTGTCCCTCGTGCTCGGTGGCTTCCCGCTGCACTATCCGCTGACCGCGGCGGACGTGAACTCCGATGGCCGCGACGACTTGATCTCGCTCGGCCAGAGCTCGGGGACCACGGTCGTGGCCGTTCGGCACGGGACCGCGGCCAAGACGTTCAACGCGCCGGCGTCGCTGCAGCCGCCCGGCTCGGCGCTCGTCACGTCGGGCATCGCCGCGGGCGACTTCGACGGGGATGGAGACGTCGACGTCGTCGCCGCGGGCACTCCGGCCATCGTCACGGTGTCCGGTGGACTGTTCGTCTGGACCGGCGATGGGGCGGGCAACTTCGGGTTCGCAGGCTACCAGCCGGGACTGAGCCACGGGTTCCCACGTTGGCTGCGGACGCTCGACGTCGAACAGGACGGCGACCTCGACGTGGTCGCGGCGCTGTCGACCGGCTCGCCGCTCGACGAATCGGCTCAGCACTTCGCCGTGTTCCGGAACGACGGGACCGGCGTGTTCGTATGCGACGGGACCGCGTACCACCATCCCGCGTCGTCCGGGTCGACGCCGCGGCTCGTCCACCTCGACGCGGACCAGCACGCCGACGTGTTCTTCTCGAGCTTCGATCGCGACGTCGAATTCGCGCGTCCCGACGTCGCGTGCCCCGGACGATTCCAATCGGTCGGCGCCGGCTGCTTCGCGACGACGACCGCGGCGCCGAGCCTGCTCGGCGCGGGCTGTCCGACGCCGGGAGACACGATCAGCTTCAAGATCGGCCACGCGAAGAGCAACACGGTCGGCCTGCTCGTCCTCG
>JAEUIB010000569.1 GCA_016795255.1 Planctomycetota bacterium | reverse complement strand
CGTTCGATTGCGCAGGAAACAGCGGCCGAGCAACGCGGCGTACGTCTCGAGGTCGTTGCTGAACAGCTCGGACGCGTGTTGCTTGAGGAAGCGCGACACGACGCCGGAGCCCGCGAACGCGTCGAGCACGCGCAAGCGCGGCTTGCCCAGTCGGCGCTTCACTTCCGCGATCGCCGCACCGATCGGTTCGAGCAACGCGCGCTTGTTGCCGATGCAGGTGATCAACTGCTCGGTCAGGTACGCCGGATCCTCGCCCGTCGCGACGTCGACCGATTCAGACGGCATCGGGCTCTCCGCGCGACTTCCGAAGGAGGCGTCGCGCAGCGTAGTCACTGCAGCAGCTTCAGCATCTCGTCGATCACCGCGACCGGGAGTTCGAGCACCGTCCGCGCCGGGAACGCATCGCTCTGCGCCAGCACGTAGCGCCCGCCCGGAGCCGTCGCTCCGAGCGTGACGTTCACCACGCCGCCCTTCACCGCGGGGTCGTCGGTCTTGATCGTCAGGCTCGCCGCCGTCGATCCGAATCCGTCCGCGTCGATGGGATCGCGCGGCAGGATCCGCTCGGGTTGCCAACCCGGCAGCGCCGAGATCCACTGCTGGAACATCGACGTCTCGAGTTCGCGATCGGCGACGTCCCGCCACAGCGGGGCTTCCGGATTCGCGTCGCGCCGCAACGTCCGCGTCTTGCCGTTCGCGCGGATCGTCACCTCGGTCATCGTCGCGACGTTCAGCGGGAACAACGTCAGCTCGAGGAACTGCCGCGGATCGGCGCCGACGACGCGCGCGACGTCGGCCTCGGGGACGTTGAAGATCGTGTGCTCGAACCGATCGCGACGGCGGACCGCGACCGTTCCGTCGCCGTTCGGATCGCCGAACTCGATCACCGCTTCGCGCGCGACGCCGCTGCCCTCGATCTTGTCCAACGTCAGCACCGCGCGCGGCGGGTCCAGACCGAGCGAAGCCAGCGGTCGCTCGAGGTCCTTCGGCATCTCGTCCTCGTCGAGGAAGCTCGCCGCCTTCATCGCCGACACGTCCTGGAAGAACGCGTAGAGCGCCGACGAGCGATCGTCGGTCGCCGGGAACTGGAACGGCGACGTCACGTCGAAGCGGCGCTTCGTCGCGTCGTAGTCGAGCGTGAAGCGCTCGCTGCCGTCGACGACGAGGCGCGCCTTGCGCGTCGACGTCGGCAGCGCGCGGCAGACTTCCGGATCGCGGAAGTCCTTCGCGTCCTTCTCGAGTTGTTCGAGCTGCGGTCCCTGCAGGATGAACACGTAGTTCCGCTCGGAGTCCGTCGCGTAGCGGACCGGCTGCCCGTCGACGACGTTCGAGATGCCGAAGCGCGCGACGACCTGTCGGTTGCCCCAATCGAACGTCAGCACGGTCGCGGTGTCACCGAGCCCCGTCCGCAACAGTTCCTCGGGCGCCGGGCGTGCGCGCAGGAACTCGCGGATCGTCGTCAGCGCGACGGCGAGCAATCGCTGCGCGCCCGTGCCGGCCGGGAACGACAGCGGCTCTTCGAGCAGCCAATCGGCGCCGGAGCGCGCGAGCACGACGCGCGGCTTGCCGGGACGTTCGAGCACGAGCCGCTTCACCAACGCGCCGTCGCCGTGGACGAAGCGCCGGCTCTGCCACTCCGCGCGCGGGCGCGCGAGCACGTTGCCGAGGTTCGCGCCGGTGCGCGCCAGCGACTTCGTTCCTTCCTCCATCACATGCACGAACGACCCCGACGCGTCGCGCTTGCCGACGCGCAAGCTCCACGTCGTGCCGCCGGCGGTCATCGTGACGCGCGCATCCGGACCGGACAGCCCGAGCGCGTCCTGCGCGTCCTGCGACGTCGCGGCATCCAAGTCGAAGCGCACCGCCTGCGTCAGCAGCGCGAGGAACTCCTTCACGTGGTCCTGCTCGGCGATGTCCTGGACCGGTTCGGTCAGCCACCAATCGCCGTCCTTCTTCGACAGCGCCATCTCTTCGCCGGTGCCGAGCTTCAACCGGATCGTGTCGACCTGCGCCACGGCCAACGGCATCAGCGGCTTCAGTCCGGTGTCGGGCTTCGTCGCGACGTCGTCGTGCTTCAGCAGCAGGAACGCACCGAGCGCGAGCACGATCACGAGCAAGACGAGCGTCGTCTTGAAGTTCATCTCTCAGCGTCTCCGCGCGAACCAGACGAGGATCGTCAACCCGAGCGCCGCCAGCGGCAGGTAGACGACGATGTACAGCAGGATGTCGTCGTACTCCTCGGGGCGCAGATCGGAGAACACCTGCTGGACGCGGCGCGGCGCGAGTTCGATCGACTTCTTGCGACCGACCAGCCACGACACCGCGCGTCGCACGAGGTCGAAGTGACCGCGCGCGTGCTGATTCAGCGACGCGCTGAGGAACGCGTTCCATGCCCAGCGGTCGGAGCCGAAGAACACGATCTTCGCGCCGGTGAACGGGCCGCGCGGTTCGACGAGTGCGGCCAGCGTGCGCTGGCCCTTCGCCTCCTGGTTCGCGTCCCATTTGTAGTTGCCGGGGCCTCCGGACGCGGCCGGCAGGTCGCCCCACGAGTCCGCGTGCGACGTCATCAGCGACGTGAACGTGTTCTCGGCGCCCGCGACGGCGCGCAGCCCCATCGAGCGCGACATCACGACGTAGCGCTGGTTCTCGTTCAGCGCGTCGACGATCGGATGCGCGCCGTAACGACCCGGAGCCTGCGGACCGATGACGAGTTCCGACGCGCCGACGGCTTGCATCGTGCCGCCCTGGTCGTGGCAGACGACGTTGCGTTCGAGCTCGATGCCGACGGACTTCCACAACGGATCCAGCGACGTGTCGCCGAACGGATCGATCGCGACGATCACGCGCGCGCGGCCGGTCCGCAGGTACGACTCGACGGCGGCGCGTTCGTCCGGCAGGAACGGTTCGACCGGTCCGAGGATCAGCACCGCATCGGCATCGCCCGGGATCGCCTTCGCGACGTTCAAGGCCAGCGGCTCGACGACGACGTTGTCCTGCGTCAGCAGCGCCGCGACCGCGGTCAGGCCACGATCGCGCGCGTCGTTCAGCGACAGTTCGCCGTGGCCGTTCGTGACGTAGACCTTCGCCGGCTTGCCCTGCGTGACTTCGAAGATCGCGCCGGACAGGCCTTCCTCGACGCGGTACGCGAGCAGTTGCATCGGCCGGAACGGTTCCGGCGCGCCGAAGTCGAGGTCGACGAGATCGGTCTCGAGCCCGAGCACGCGCCGCTGCCCGGTCGCGCTGCGGACGATGACGACGTTGTAGTCGCGGATGCCGAGCTGCTGGAACAGGTCGAGGATCGCCGCGTTCTGCGTGATCGGATCGAGATGCGTGACCGCAACCTTGCCGCCGCCGCGCACTTTGTACTCCTGCAGCAGGTCGGCGACGAAGTCCATCGCCTTCACGCGGACCTGCTCGGTGTCCCACCAGAAGTTGCGACTGCGGTCGAACACGGTCACGACTTCGACGTCCTGCTCCATCGACGCGAGCAGGCGCTCGGTCTCCGCGGACAGCGTGTACGTGCCCTGGCGCGTCAGGTCGAAGCGCGCCTTCACGGTCGTGAAGCCGGTCAAGTAGACGACGATCACCGCAGCGGCGATCGCCAGCACACCCATCAGCACGACGTTGGCGAAGATCGCGGCCTTGCGCTTCGTGCCGAACGTCTCGCGCGCAGGAGTCGAGCTCACGACCACCTCCGCGATTCGAGCGCGCGCACGGCGAAGAACAGCGCCAGCGCGCAGCCGACGACGTAGACGGCGATCACCCCGGTGTCGAGCACGCCCTTGCCGAAGCTCGATTGGAAGTGGAACAGCACCGAGACGTGTTCGAGGCCACGCCGCAGCGCGCCCTGCGGCATCTGCATCGACAGCAGCGGGAAGAAGA
>JAEUIB010000510.1 GCA_016795255.1 Planctomycetota bacterium | reverse complement strand
ACGGACTCGGGTGCCGACGCGAGTCCCGTCAGGTCGGCGGTCGCTTGGCCGTCGTCCTGGCACTCGAGTAGATGGCTGTTGAAGAACGAGCCGATCAGCAGTCGGTTGTCGGCGTTGAACGCGAGCATCGTCGTCCCGTCGATCGGCCAGACCGGAAACCCCGGGATCGAGTCGAACGAGCCGAAGGCGGGCGTCAGCACGATCACGGCATCGTTGTGCGTCGACCCGACGTAGATGCGTCCGGCCGGCCCGATGTCGATGCCCTGCGGTCCGTCGACTCCAGCCGGCACGAATCCGCCTTGGAACGTCCGGTCGGTCGCGAACACCGCCATCGCGTCGTTCTCACGCGAAGCGACCAGCAATTGCCCGTCGGGCAAGAACGCGAGGCCCCACGCCCCGGACAACGGCGCCGTCTCGCCGAACGTCGCGACGATGGCGCCGGTCTGATCGAATTCGACGACGCGATTCGTACCACCGAGCGTGACGAAGAGATGGCCGGCCTCGAACTCGGCCGCAGGCGCGACCGACGCGATGCAGGCGCAGAGAGCGAAGGGAACGGTGAGTGAACGGATCATCGGTGCACCTCAGTTCAACGCCTTGCCGGACTTGATCGAGCCGACGAACGTCGCGAACGCGTTCGACGCATGCAGGCTTCCTTGCGCGCTCTTCACGCGGACGAACTCGCCGGCCGCGTTCTTCGCGTCGACGAGCCGCAGATCGATCGACACCGTCGCGAACAGCAGACTCGCGTCGGGGCGCTGCATCGCGTGGATCGCGCGGCGATCGGGGAACACTCCGCCGTCCTCGACGCCGTACGCGACGAACGACTGGCCGAGGAACGCCTTGCCGAGTTTCGAGTTCGGCGCGAACGCGAGCATCACGCGGTTCGATCCCGGCAGCACCGACAGCGTCGCGGTCTGCGACACCGTGCGCGACTTGCCGCCGAGTTGCGTCAGCGTGCCCTTCACCGTCGCCTTGAAGCGATAGGGGCAGACGGCAACACCCGTCGGATTCGACAACGCCGCGTCGACGAACGGGATCGTCGCGCTGGTCCAGTTCATGTCGAGTCCGCTGCTCGCGGTCGGCAGCACGATCAACGGCGAGTAGTCCGGCTGGATCGCGGCGTCGATGATCGGCGCTCCGAACGGACCGGAGACGTCTTCCGACGGGATCGCGATCCCGAAGCGGTCGAAGAACCTCAGCACGCCGAGTCCGTCGGAGACGTACAAGGCCCCGTCCGCGAGCGTGATCATTCGCTTCGGTGCGTTGGCCGTGAGCAGTCCGACGGGGAACGGCGTCGGATCGAAGAACGCGACGACACCGGACCCTTCGTAGGGGACTCCGATCAATCCCCGGGCGGTGAACGTGACGCCGCGAGGCAAGGTCGCGTTGAGCCCGAACATCGCGTCGACGGTGCCACCGACCCCGAGGACGTCGACCCGCTGTTCGAGATACTCCGCGACGTAGAAGCGTCCGCCCGGACCGACGGTGACGGCCACCGGTGTTCCGGTCACCGGCATCTCGGCGATCAACGCGCCATCCGCGCGGAACGCGCGGATCCGGGCCGACGAGATTGCGTCGGCGTGCTTCGGCACGTACATCAGCCCGTCGGGACCGAACTCGACGTCGAAGACTTCAGTCGAGCCGCTCGCGTGTGCACCGACGTAGACGCCGGCGGGCGTGAACTCGCAGATCTGCGCATTCCCGCGCGACGCGAAGAAGACGTTGCCGCCCTTGAATTGGGGATTCCCCGCCAGCGCCGAGGCACAGCAAGCGCCGACGCAAGCCAGCAGCAACGAGTTGCGGAAAGGAGATCGCATGCGGGGTCCTCCGGCGCGAAGCGAGTCGAGCTCGCAGCGGAGAACGCAGAAGCACCGCTCGTTCCATCATCGAGTCGGGGCGAGTCGGCAGTTTTTCTTCGCGTCACTCCCCGCGCGCGAGGATGACGCGGGCGCCGCGCTGGTACGTCACGTAGGCCCACGCCCACTCGAACAGCACGACGAAGCGGCTGCGGAAGCCGATCAGGAACACGATGTGGATCGCGAGCCACAGGAACCACGCGAGGAAGCCGGAGCAGCGGAAGCGACCGAAGTCCGCGACGGCGCTCTTGCGGCCGATCGTCGCCAGCGAGCCCTTGTCGACGTAGCGGAACGGCTGGCGCGGATCGCCTCGCAGCAAGCGCACGACGTTGTCGCCGGCGTGCTTACCCATCTGCATCGCGGCCGGCGCGACGCCCGGGACCGGCTTGCCCTCGCTGACGATCGCGGCGCCGTCGCCGACGACGAAGACTCGATCGTCGCCGTCGATCGACAGGTCGTCGCGAACCGGCACGCGGCCGCCGCGATCGAGCGCGACGCCGAGCGTCGCCAGCAACGGCGACGCTCGGACGCCGGCGGCCCACAGCACGGTGCGCGTCGCGATGCGTTCGTTCCCGAGCTGGATGCCGTTCGCGTCGATCGCCTCCACGCGCCGGCCGAGCACGACCTCGACGCCGAGCGCTTCGAGCTGGCGCTTCGCCTTCGCGGAAAGTTCCGGCGGGAACGCCTGCAGCACGCGATCGAGCCCTTCGACGAGCAGCACGCGCGCCGTCTTCGGATCGAAGTTGCGGAAGTCCTGCGCCATCGTCGTGCGCGCGACTTCGGCGATCGTGCCGGCGAGTTCGACTCCGGTCGGCCCGCCGCCGACGACGACGAACGTCAGCCACGCGGCGCGCTTGATCGGGTCGCTCTCGCGCTCCGCGGCCTCGAACGCACGCAACATGCGGCTGCGCATCTCGAGCGCGTCCTCGAGGCTCTTCAAACCCGGCGCGTGCTCGGCCCAATCGTCGTGACCGAACCACTGGTCGACCGCGCCCGGCGCGAGGATCAGCGCGTCGTAGCCGAGTTCACCGTCGGCGAGCACGAGCACACGGCGCGCGCGATCGACGCTCTTCACGTCGGCCATCAGCACGCGCGTGTTGCGTTGGTGCTTCAGGATGCGGCGGATCGGATGCGCGATGTCGGGCCCGGACAAGCCGGCCGTCGCGACCTGGTACAGCAGCGGCTGGAACAGGTGATGGTTGCGGCGATCGACGACGGTGACGTCGGCGTCGGCGCGCCGCAACGCCTTCGCCGCCGCGAGGCCGCCGAAGCCGCCACCGACGATGACGACGCGGGGACGCGGCGCTGGACCGGTTCCAACCATGCGTCGAGACTAGCCCGCGCTTCCCGGTCGACGACAGAGGGAGCTCGTGACCGTTCGACGCGCGCGAAGTGCGAATCTCGATCCCGGACGAGGCGTCGCTCGAGGGATCCGGTACACCACCGCCATGAACCTCCTCATCGCCGCCTTGTTCCTGCTGCAGGCCCCCGCCGAACCCACGCTCGTCATCGAACACGTCGCGGTGATCCCGATGGACCGCGAG
>JAEUIB010000504.1 GCA_016795255.1 Planctomycetota bacterium | reverse complement strand
CGCGCCTTCGAGACCCGCGTGTCGTCAGTCGCGTTCGATGCTCTCGACTTCGAGGATGCGACGGTCCTTATCGGGTTTGTCGATCGATAGTGGGCCCAGTGCCTCGCGCAGTCGGTCCGATGGTCCCGGCGGCTTCCGCGGTGTCGACGGTTGGTCCGGGTCGGTCCGCTTCGATCGGTCCCCGGGCTTCTTGCGGTCTCGTTCGCGGCGCGCCTCGTTCTTCGCCGCGCGCGTGAAGTAGTCCGCACGGATCTGATCGAGGACCTTCGCCAGCTCTTCCGGCGTCAACTGCGTCGTTCGGATTCTCAGGTCTTCGAGCGAGTCGGACAGAGCGGCGAGTTCCTGCACGGGAATCCCCAAGCTCGGCGACTGGATCGACAGGAGAACGTAGCTCTTGTCGCGGAACGGCTCGGGGACCCCGCCGCCATAGCCCGGAAGCAGCGTGCACAGCGAGCGATCGTGGACGACGAACAGCTCACGGGCCGTGGGCGACTGCAGTGCGTCGATGTCGGTGCGATGGACCAGTCGGCCATCGGCGAAGCCGGGCTCGATCAGCGAGTTGCTCGGAACGCGCAGCGGGTCACCGAAGAAGTCGGAGTAGGCGTCGTAGTCGACTCGGCCCGGCAGCGCGTTGAACAGGTCGAGCGTTGCAAGTCGCGAGAGGTTCGCGAGGGTCCACAGAATGCCCTGCGGCAGGTACTGCTCGTACTTCTGCGGGATGACGAACCGGTCGACACCTTCGGTCTTGATCGCGGCGACCATGCCGACCCGTGGAGTGATCACGTGCGTGGCCGTCTGCGACATCCCGGGCAGGAGGTCGGCTTCCCGTGCGAACGTCGTCGACGCATTCGTCGTCAGTCCGATGTCGAGCGCGAACTCGACGTCGTCCGGGTTGTTCGCGACGAGGAACGACACCACGGCCTGGAACGCGGACAGTTCCGGTGCGGAGGCGTTCTTCAACTGCGAACTGACGGCCGACGCGCCCTGCAGCAGTTTGCCGATCCGCTTGTTGTCGTCCTGATCGAGTTCGAGCACGCGGATCGACAGCAGGATGTCCTCGTCCTTGTATTCGATCGCCGGCAGCACGACGACGTCGCGCAGCGATCCGCCGGCGCCTTGCAGTCCGGCCTGTGTCAGCTCCTGATCCTGCGTGTTCATCAGGATGCGGTCGTAGACGAGTTCGGGGACCGCCGAGTCCGGCGAGCGGATGCGACAGCGCGTGAAGATCACGACTTCGGGTGCGCCGACGGCGTTCAGGTAGCGCACGAAGTGGTCGGCGAGCCGGATCTCGAGGCAGTCGTTGGTCTCGATCAACTGGTCGAAGCGATCCGGTGTGTCGAGGCGATCGGAGTCGCCGCCCTTGGGCGGTTCGTCGCCCGTCGTGGTCGTCGCGGTCGAGCCCGACGATTCGCCGCCTTGGGACGACGGCGGGGCGGCGGAGGCTTCCGCTCGATCGCCGATCACGGCGTCGATCGGGACCAACGATCCGCTCCGGTTCATCTTCGCGAGCTGGTAGCTCTTGGCGGTCGGCTGCGTGATGCAGCCCACGACGGCGAGCGCGGCGATGCACACCGCGGCGATCGGGACGGATCGCCGAAGCGGGAAAAACGACGACGACATCGGACTTCCTCCAGTCGAGTTCGGTGAGTGCGTGGAGATGGCCCCGCCGAGAACGACGTGGCTCCGCGTCGCCCGCCACGATTTCCCCGTCGTCCGCTCGCGCGCCGCGGTGACTCGGCCGAACCCACGAGGTGTCCGAGGCGGCGGCCACGGCAGCATTCACGGACGTTTCGCGTCAGTCCGAGCGCTCGATCGCCTCGATGCGTACCCGCGCGGCGTGCGCGAGTTGGATGACGACGGAGCAACCGGCGTCGATCTCGTGGGCCTGAGGCTTGGGTTTGCTCGGCAGCTCGAGGAACAGCGGAACGTCCGTGCGGTGGGGGCGCTTCGGATTCGGCTCGCGGACGCGGATCGTCGCCACGGTCGCCTTGTCGACCAGGACGGCGTAGCTGCCGGCCTCGACGAGCACGGCGATGAACAAGTCACCGGCGGGGAGCGATTGCCGTTGGTCCAGGACGGTTTCCCGCGAGCTCGCGTCCCACCGCTCGATGCGGACGTGATAGCGACCGAAGCCGTGGGAGACCGAGAACACCATGAACCCGTTCGTCACCAGGCGATCTCGCGGAGCTCCGTCGTGTTCGCAGTCACAGGACCGCGCGTCCGCCAGCCGGGCGAGATCGACATCGCGCTGCGGGATCCGTCCGTCGTCGGCGACCTCGACCGCCTCCCGATGGACGAGTCGACCGTCGCGCTCGACGAAGACGTCGAACTTCCCGGGCCGGTCGAATCGATGCCCGAGCGCCGCACGCACGGCGAGCTCCGACGAGTCGAGGCTGCGCTTCGAGAACAGCGCGCCGTTGATCTGGTTCGCGTTCCGGACCGAACTCATGTGCCAGCTCCGATGTCTGCGGTGATGACCAGTTCGTCGTCGTCCGCCGTGATCTTCACGTCGTCGATCGGGATCGAGACGGGCAGCAGGTCGCCCTCGGCCTCCATGACGACGAACGGATCGTCGATGCGGAAGAGCGGGATGCAGCGGCCGAAGTACGCGGCGACCACCTGGATGACGACGTCGAGCAACCCGAACGACACGTTGAACAAGTCGGAGAGCCATTCCTCGAAGTCGTCCGGCGCATCGAGCACGGTCCGGATCAGGTCCGTCGCGCTGCCGATGACGGCGAGCACGAGCGTTCGCGCCGGGCCTTCGGGCAACAGCCCGACGACGGCGTTCCTCAGCGCGCCCTCCACCAGGTCACCGGCGACATCGGGGAAGTCGAAGAGGTCGACGTCGACCGGACCCGGCGCCAGGTGCACGTGCCATTGCTTTCGATCGGTGGGGAACGCGTCGAGCAGTTCTCCGGCGACCAACAGATCCCGCACGGGCTCGCAGGGATCCGGTCCGTCCGGCCCGGGCGCGGCGGGGTCCCAGTAGCGGACCGCGAACGCGGATTCGAACGACACCTCCTGTCCGACGTACGGTGCGAGGTCGACCGCGACGGACACGTCCGTCGCCGCCGTGAACACGCAGTAGCGGGGCAGGCAGATCCTCAACCAACGGGTCCCGATGCAACCTCCGCCGACACAGATCGAGGGAAGATCGATCTCGAGCGACAGAGTCAGTCGACTCCAACGCAGGTCGAGTTCACCGACCTTCACCGTCCCGTCCTGGCGCAGCGAGACGTCGCCGTTCTCCAATCGCGCCCGAGCGTCGATGCCGGCACGGACCGCTCCCAGCGTCACCGTCTCCTCCAACCGCATCGCGAAGTTGCGCTGCAGCAGTCCGAACGCGGTCTTGAACGTCGATTCGGACACGGCGACCGTGATGCGACTCATGTCAGAAGTCCTCCACGACGACGTCGACGAACACGCGGAGCTCGTCGTGCTCGACCGCGGGGTTGTCGGGGACATCGGCGGGCGCCGCGGTCGGGACCAGTCGCACCCGCTGATCGAGCTCGATGGCGTGTCGGCGCATGACCTTGGTGACGTCGAGGACCATGGCTTCGATCGACTGCGACAGCCGAGGGAAGATCCCGAGTCGCAAGACGGCTTTGACGTAGCACTCCAAGGTGCTCTCGAGCGGCTCGGGGCCGATGTCGACGAACTCGAATCCGTCGAGCGCGATCTTCAGCCACTTGCGACGCGGATCGTCGATCGGCGCCCAGACGAAGTGCGCGACCACGTATGTGTCGAGGCAGAAGCAACGCAACTTCTTGCCGAGTTGCGGAACGACGGGCGGTGTTCGTCCCGGCGTGCGGTCGGGTTCCTTCTCGGCGCGACCCTTCGTGTCCTTGCCGGTCGCACCGGGCTTCAAGTCCTCGAAGCGACTCGCGAGATCCCGGCCGCGCGTGACGACGCGCTCGACGGCCTGCAGTTCCTTGGCGAAGAAGTCGTCGCTCGGGCAATCGATCGCGAGGCACGTACGCAACCGCAGCGCGAACCGTTGCGGCCGCAGCGGCCGCAATTCCGCGGGCAGGCCGATGACGTCGTTGGGATGGAAGTCGAGCTCGAGCTTCGAGAACTGCAGACACCAGTTCAGGCCGATGGGGTGCTCCGCCGGCGTGCCGAGCACCGGGATCGGGTCCATCTCGGTGAACAACGGGTTCTCCGCGTCCAAGACCTTGGGGTCGACATCGATCGGTTCGCAGAACAGCTCCTCGCGGCCGCGAAACGCGCTCGTCGCGTAGTGGAACAGCGACGGTCGTTGCCGCCGCAAATGCTTCAGGACGCTGGCGATGCCCGATTCATCGATGCTGGCGAAGAGATGGCTGCCGTCGGTCAAGACCATGGGCCCTCGCGGTTTCGTGGTGCGCACCGCTGGCGGCGCGGCTCGTGCGTGTGCACGCGTCGCTCGTCCGCGGTGACTCGTGGATTCGGGGTCGCAGCCGGCGTCGCCGGCGCTCGATGCCCTTCTCGCCCGGCGTGCACCACGCAAGCGCGGCGACGTGTCCGCCAAGATTCCCTCGGAATTTCACACCGCGGATCCGCTCGCAGCGGCCCTTCCGAAGCGGGGCCGACGGCCACCGCGGCGCCGTGCGTCGCATGCGATCGACTCCCTCGAGGCGGCCTCACTCGACTCGCGCGCCGAGTGGCGACGTTCGACGACATCGCGTAGGGTCAGCGCCCTCTTCGATCCGGAGTTCGCATGCGCGTCGCCTCGATCGTTCTTCGCATCCTGTTCGGTCTCATGTTCACGGTGTTCGGACTGAACGGCGTGCTGACCGCATTCGGCAAGCCGATGTTCCCGCCGCCGCCCGACCTGCCGGAAGCGGCGACCGCGTTCTTCACGGCGATGGCGAACACGAAGTACATGCTGCCGCTGATCGGCGCGACGCAGTTCGTCGGTGGGCTGCTCGTCCTCGTCGGTCGGTTCGTGCCGCTCGGGCTGGCGCTGCTCGCGCCGGTCATCGTGAACATCGTGCTCTACCACCACTTCGTCGACACGAACGGCATGGCGATGGCCTACGTCGTGCTGGTGATGGAACTCGTCCTCGCCTGGGCGTACGCACCGGCGTTCCGCGGCATGCTGGCCGCGCGGGGGCAGACCCGCTTCGACTGATCGAACGGGTCGAGACGCTTGAAACGGCGCGGTGCCGCTCGTGAACTGACCGCGCCACATGAGCGAGTCGGGTGGGATTCGCGAGCCGAGAGCCTGGTCGACCGAAGCTGGACACCGAGACGTCGGATTCGACGTCGCACGGGCCGTCTTCATGGTCCTAGCAGCCTGTTGAAAAAGTCTGCCGAGCAGTCGGGCGAGCGAGAACGAGCAGGGCAAGGCGCGCCGACGAGGCGTATCGACGGAGAGATACGCGGAGGAGGCGCAACGAAGCCATGCTCGTTCGCAGCCGGCCGAGTGCCGGCAGACTTTTTCAACAGGCTGCTAGGCATCGTTTCGCACGCGGCGGTCATCTACCGCGAAGGCGAACCGTGGCGCGTGTCGTCCGATCAGTCGCACGTGGTGTTCACGTGGATCACGGACTTCATGCGCGCGTTCCGCATGCATGCGTTCTACGTGATCGCGGGGTACTTCTTCGCCGCGTCGGCGCAGTCCCACGGAGCCGCGAGCGCGCTGCGCACGCGGCTCGTGCGACTCGGCGTCCCGCTCGTGTTCGTCGGCGCGACGATCAACGGCGCGATGAACGCGATGAGCACTTACGCGCGCCTCCCGGACTCGATCGGCGAGTACGTGCTGCGCGGGAGCTGGCTCGGACCGCTGTGGTTCATCGGCAACCTGATCGTCTACTGCGCGCTGTGGACGCTGATCGACGCGAGACAACGTCGCCTGCCCGTGCCGATGCAACCGAAGCCGATCCACCTGGCCCTGGCGATGGGGGCGGTCGCGGTCGGCTCGGCGCTGCTGTCCGCGGTCGGCAATCGCGTCTACGCGTCGACGTTCGCGTTCGTCACGTTCCCGCAGCTCTACGAGTTCGCGCCGTACTTCGTGCTCGGCGCGTTCGTCCAGGCGCGGCGCGCGTGGCTCGTCGAGCTGGTGAGGCTGCCGCGCGCGGCCATCGTGTTCGCGGGTGCGTACGTCGTCGTGCTCGTCGCGGAATCCCTGGATCTCGAAGCGCGCTCGTACACGCTGATGCTCGCGCTCCGGATGTTCGAGCGCTTGGCTCTCGCGCTGACGATCCTCGGCTTGTTCCGCGGGATCACGTCGCCGTCCCGCTGGGTGAAGCGACTCACGGTCGCCGCGTACACGGTGTACGTGCTGCACGCTCCGGTCGTCGTCGCGATGTACGTCGTGCTCGAGCCGTTGCGTCTCGGCATGGCGGCGACGTTCACGGTGATCTGCGTGACGACGCTCGTCGTGACCGTCGCGGTCCACGAGGGGATCGTCGCGCGCGTGCCGCTCGCCGCGCTGCTGCTGAACGGTGCGCCGCGCAAGCGAGCGAAGGTGGTCGGAGCCGCGAGCCCGCGCTGACGCGGTAGGGCGGGGAACGCGACTCGGTCGCGGTCAGTCGACTTCCGGGGCGACGTTCGCACCGCCGGTGACGAACGCGATGTCGACCAAGTCCAGCGTGCCGTCGTTCGCGAGGTCGAGGCGGTTCTGCTTCGACACGCAATCGACGAGCTCGACACCGGTCGCCGAGTTCTCGATCCCCTCGCCGTCGCAGCGCAATGCGAGGCAGTTCTCGAGGCGCGTGTTCGTGCCCTCCGGGCGGATGTCGAAGCCGTCGACCCCGATGTCCTTGGCCACGCAGTCGCGCAGGACGTTGTTCGC